>DATISD010000128.1:0-4200 GCA_035469005.1 Pyrinomonadaceae bacterium
CGCGCCGATATTAGCTTCGCGTTTGCCGCGTTCCCTCAGGAGGCCGTGGGCCAGTCCCACAGTGAAGACCACGAGCAGAACACCGAGAGCAATACCGGCAATGCTAACCATAGTGCGCGCGGGCCGGTGAGCAAGATTTGAAAGGACAAGACTATCCATAAGTTTCTGTAAGCGTGGACTGCGGTCGAGCACGCGCGACCAGGCATTCGGCAGCGCGCGCCAGGCAATAATCAGTAGGCCGATTACGGTCCAGAAAATGATCGCCGCCTTGCGCACAATTGCCAGCGCCACGCCGATCGCGGTGGTATAGCCGAGCGTCCGCAGAATGATTCCGTTGCCGGTTTCATAGACGCCGATGGTGCCCGGAACGAACCCGAATGCGAAGTTAATTACTTTGGTAAGCGACTCGATGATGTAAGCGCCGCCGATGTAAGGCACGGCCCCGAGCATCCTTAACGTGACATAAACTTCCAAAACGCTGGTCACGTGAGCCGCCAGGTCGAGGCCAATCATCGAGAAAAATGCCGCGCTGCGACGCTTATAAAAACCGTAAACGGTCAGCTCAACCCGGTAGATGTGATGACGGCGGGTGCGGAGAAACTTTGGCCGAACGCCGCGGCGGGCGAGTCGATCGATGATGTTCGTCAGCAGCGTGACCCGTTTGCGTGTGGCCATGGCGGCAGCCACCAACCCGAGAAACGAGACGGTGGCAATGATGATCAGGACCTCGCGGGCTACGGTCGGCACGGGATAGGCAAAGAGCATCAGCACTGCGCCGCCGAAAATCACCAACACCACCGACAAGTTATAAAGCAGGTTGTCGACGACGAGGGCGGGCACGCCATGGACCAGCGGCACTCGCTTGCGCAGCAGGGCGACCTTGGTGGCCTCTCCCAAAAGCGGGCCGGCGAACGTGAGGAAACTCATTGACTCGCCACCTAAGCGAGCGGCGAAGGCCTGCATAAAACTAAATCGTCGATGTTCGGGAGAGACTGAAAGGCGCATCGCGATCGTGCGCAGAACGTGGCGCGCTCCGTTCGCGGCGACGACCACAAAGAAGCCGAAACCGACGCGGCTCAAAGCCGAAAAGATCTGTTCGACGCCGACCCTGCGAATTAGATAGAAGAGTAGTAGAGCGCCAAGCAGAAACGCTACAGTCTGGAGCCAGGCGATTGAGCGTTTGGCGCGCGAAGGTCTGGTTACGGCGTGCGCTTCGGCTTTTTCCGTCAACGCACGATCATCTAGCGAACGTTCCATCAAAAAATACGATCACGCAGTGGCACGCGCATCTTGCGCGTGATTTACGGGCGAGACGCCCGTGCCACTTCTTAAAACTGACGCACTACCTATCAACGCGACGCGTTCCCAAAGTTGCTGCCGACAATTTCTGTAATCACGCGGCCCGGAAACCTTTTAAATCCTCGTTTCGCCAGGGCCTCGACGGGACGGCTATCGCTTTCGAGATCTCCTGTGAGCGCCAGAATGGTCGGCACCACGCTCAAGCTGTCGTATGGCTCAGTCACAGCCAGCCCGCGCGGAATGCCGGTCCGGTCACCGCCCGCGAACATTAGAGTGGAGTGCGTCGAAATACGAAACAACGAGCCGTGATTGCCGCCAGGATTAAAGCCCCGCACGTCAAAATTCCAGTGGTTGTTGGCGAAAACCATCAGGTCACTTTCGACCAGACGCCGCTGCCGGCGGTGAAACGCATTCAGCAGTCGTTCATCCGGCGTCAGGTCAGCCGCGTCGGGATCCGTCCCAGGCGCGGGGAACAAAGTAAATTGTTCATGCAATCCAATTAGCCCATTAGAGTATTGCGTCTTATGCAGCGCATGCAACCATTCGAGGTCAGTATGCCATTCGCTAAGCCACGCTGTCCGTTCGACGCCCCCCACATCCAACCGCGGGTCCTCCAACATCTTCAGCGGCAAGCCGAGCTTCCAATCCGCGCGGTCAAAGCGAATCTGGCCGCCATCAGTCTGAGTTAGATTTGCAATCGGAAGATAGCGCAGGTTGAGTGGTCCACCACCTTTCTCTCCGCGCGGAATAACCAGCGCCTGCCGATCCGGACCGGAATAAAGCCAAACCACGTCGTCGTCAGGTTTCAGGTCATCGCTCAGCGCGGGAGTAATTTCCTCGCGCGGAATCCGGGTGGCGATGAAATCGATCGGTTGGGTGGAGACGTTGGGCTGCACGTTGTTTCGTACGGTCTGCTTCTTCAGCAAATCAAAATAGTTCAGCCGCACAAAGCTACGATCCGCATCGAGCGAACCGTCACTCTTCAAAACCAAACCATCCTTTCCGAGGCCCACGACATAGTTCTGCAGATCATGAATCGAATTGCGACGGCCCATTGAGTCTTGGGAAATTAACTCTTCGATTTTCAGTTTCTGTGGATCGAAGCTTTCGCGTTTTAGCGCCAGCAGATTTCGCACGGTGGCAAGGTAGGCACTGTACCGCTCATGAAATTCCGCCGCCTGCCTGGCCCGAATGCAAACGCGACGCGCGTTGTCATCGCGGCCCATCTCTTTCTCGGCCTCAGAGAACTTCTTCGGTTGCGACAAGCATGATTGTTGCTGCGTCTCGGCCGACCGGCCGAGCGCTGCAAGCTCCGCATCAAACATGTCGAGATCATCCCGGACATGAGCGCGCTCGTGATCGATGGCAGAAAAGAAAGCTCCGGTCGCTGCCGCTCTTAATTGTGGCGACAAATCTTTGCGCTGGAGCTGTTGCAGCAGTATGTGAATAACGTTCAGGTTGGTATTGCGCAGATGCAGCCCGGCCCGCTCATTGCCATCGAAATCAAGTAAAGCGGTCGGATAAGTTTCGCTCTGCCCTTTTAGATAATAAGAGTCGGAAGCAATCGTCGTAATCGGCGGCACAAACGGGTTGATAGCTTTAACCGAGTAATCCATCAACAGGCGCCGTTTGGTGATTACGTGGTGCCCGCCTCCGGCGCGACTGCCCAGCAACTTCACCAAATTGAACCCCTGGCTGATGACTCGCTCGTCGGTATTGAATCCATGGTCGGAGACGATGATGAATGCCGTTTCACTCGCCATGGGACTATTTTGTATGCCCGTCCACAAGCGGCCCAGCAGCGCGTCGATCTGTTGCAGGGTGGCCAGATGAGATTCCCGATCGTTGTTGTGATGCGCGGTATGATCGAAATCCATCGTCAGGAGGTCAAGATAGCGTACGCGCTGATCGCTGAGACCGGCGATCAGCTCGCGCTCCAACTGCTCGAATACGATGTTGCGGGTGTCCAGGCCGGTAACAAATTCCGTAGCTAATTCTATGGGTTTACGGCGCACGAACTTTGCCTCTGCCGCGAGTTGAATAGACTTGACTCGCGCGCTGCGGCCGTAGAGTTGCGATCCCACCAGCCGCTGATAATTGTCATAGGCGTCGATCAGGATAGGCACGCGGAGCGAATCCAGCACCTCTGTGCCGGGCATGTCGACGTTGCCCCGCGTCGCCTGCTTGACCAGAAAGGGCAGGAAGTTCAGGTAATCATAGGTGTGCAGAATGTCCCGATCGAATTCGACGTTCCCTTTAATTTGCAGATGCTGGCCCGTGTCGACCAGCGACCACGAAGGCGCCGACAGGCTCATGCCGCGAACGTAAAAGTTCGCGATGCGCGTACCGTTTGAATAAAAGATGTGATCAAACCACGGCAGGCGGCTTTTGCCGGTGAGCGGATCGACTTCGTGCACGAAACGATCCACCATATCGTAAGGAAGCCCGTCAACTTTGAGAATGATGACGCGCTTGGTTTGAGCTTGTGAACTCGAGCCAATTAAGAGGAGCGTGACAGCGGCCAGCACCAGTAAGCGGAATCGGATCGATCGACAGAGGCCTCGGGCATCCCTGGTGGCAATTGTCACGTGGCAATTTTCATTCTGCATTTTCGGGCGGCCACTCTTCCTCATGCTCACGAAAATTGAAAACTGAAACCGTGAAAATTGCAAAGGGAGAGCCGTTCATTACAGACCGAGCTGGTTGAGAAGTAGTTTCGCTTCTTTGGTTTTGACTTGAGCGTTGCCCTCTAACGCTCGCCGTAAACGGGCGGCGATGTCAGCGCGCAATTCAGACTGGGGCGGCTGCAGTTGGAAGAGGCGCAGCAATTCTTTCCGCGCGGCCTTGTTATTAATCTTTGATAAAGCCTCGAGCGATAAGCGCCGTGTTTCCTCATCGGTA
>DATISD010000129.1:0-5975 GCA_035469005.1 Pyrinomonadaceae bacterium
GATTTATCTTGCCGATGGCGGGGCGATTCCGGATCACATACACGCATTTTGGTACGCCACTGTCCAACACATTCCGCGTGAAAAATTCATTTTGCTTTCACCCGATGCCGGCGCTCCTGAAGGAGCCGTGGTCATTTCCACTGAAACGATCTGTCCACGCTGTCGCAAGCTTTATGAAAGCGAGCCGTTTACTGTTTATGTCGCCGAAGGACCACCGCGCAAACCTGCGCCGTTGCCTGTCTCGGCATTGCGCGCAGAGATTCAGGCGATTAGTTATCCTCAGCGCCTTAGTCCTGAACAGATGGCAACCATCCATGTCTCAGTCAGGAATATTAGTCAGGTAACCTGGCTGGCGGCTGAGCGTACCGGGGCGCAGTTTCAGTTGCGCCTGGGAAATCATTGGCTCGACGGGCTTGGGAACATGGTGACAAATGATGATGGGCGTTCGACCCTGATGAAAGATCTGGCGCCCGGCGAGGAAACAGAGTTCGACCTGAGTGTCAACGCCCCTAACGCCCCGGGCCAATATCTGCTGGAAATCGACATGCTGCAGGAAGACTTTTCATGGTTTGGCTCGCAAGGATCGAAGACGGTTCGACTGCCAATCACGATCGAATGAGTTGGGCCTGATTCAAACGGCGATCGCATTTGCGGAGTGAGTTTGATTGCGGGTTTCGTTATATCTTCGAATAGCCAGAACCAACAGTAACAGGCTGGCAACCCACGGAAGGGCCAACCACGGCGCCAGCGGTAAATCTCTCCAGACGCCCTGCTGAATGGCAGTAAGCGCAGGACCAACCGCATAAGCTTGCGTGTCGCAGTACATGGCTCCATAGATTGCGCCGGTCGCGCTAATAAAAAACGAGGCGATCGCCAAAACTGTTACCGTGCTTTGCGCCAATATCCGAGCGATGCCTTTGCGCAGAAAATGAAAGCCGGCGATTCCGATACATGCGTACGGGATGGCCGGCAACAGATAGCGAGGTCCGTATTGGCATCCGCCCTGGGATTCGATGTTCAGGACCTGAATTGCCAGCGCTAAGAGAAATCCTGCCATGGTCAACTGCTCACGCCGGAACTCGCGTGGGAGGAAGGCCAGGCCGAGTACCCCGGCCCAAACAACCGGCACATAACTCGTGATTTCCCATAAATAGAAACGGGCCTTGTTAATTAAGTTACTTAATCGGAATTGCAGGAACGTATCTGAGTAGCCGCCGGCCACATTCGCCAAGAGAAACGGATTGCCAAAGCAAATGGTGTCGTAAATAAGAAGGGGCACCAGCCCCACTATCACTCCAGCCAATGCCATCGCCGTCAGATTCCAGCGGCGCAGCGAAACCAGGTATAAACCTAAGCAGCACGCCATCAGGAACGGAAGCATTGAAGTAGTCAGAGTTAACCCAATCAAGACACCGCTGAGCGCCGCCAGGACCCCCGCGCGACCGGGCGATAACTGTCGGTGCCGGATAAGGACGGCAAGATAAAAAGCTATGACGAGAAAACTCGACGCTATCGGATCGTGGAGCGAGATGCCGGAATAGACGAAGGCGGTTGTCGCGAGTCCGTAAGTAAGCGCGCAGGCGATTGGCCACTGGAGCGCTTCCCCGGTGATTTCCCGTACCAGTGCACAGACGGCGGCGGCGGCGGCGCTGAGGGCTAATGACGTGGTAAAAAATGTTACCAGCGCAGACGTCAGCAAGTAATGCTGCGCGTAATTCAGACCGAAAGATCGCAAAACAAAGTAAACCAATGCGCCCAACATAGACTGGCCCGGCTGTTTGGCCGCATATTGGCGACCGTCACGAATGAACGCGTCGCTGATAGGTTTGTCACCGTCGTAATAAGTATGCAATTGGAGTTGGGGAGTCGATGAACCTTCCAGCGAGAATTGGCGGCGTTCCACGATTGCTTCTACGCCTGCCTGTTGCAACGTGAAGGCAAACTGATTTCGTGAGTTAATCGCCAGGCCAAACGTGAGCCAGAGGCACAGGAACAGGGACAGCTCGACGCAATGTTTGCGCATCATTTGCACGACACATTGCAGAAACCAGCCGAGGCGTTTCGCGGAGGAGGAGGAGACTGTGTCAGTCATGAACTCGGCCGTGGCATTCGCGGAAGATCATCTCACTTCGGTTGCGGCGCCGAAGACTTCTCGATCAATCGTCTTATCAGCTTCAACAGCTCGGCAGGCTCGACAGGCTTTGAGACGTGCGCGTCAAATCCTGCAGCCAGCGCAGCCTTCGCATCCTTGCGTGAAGCGTAGCCGGACAAGGCGATAGCGGGGACAGCGTCATAACGCTCGAGCTGGCGCAACCGTTGGATCAATTCAAATCCATCCATCGCCGGCATTCCGATGTCGGAAATGATCAAATCGACGGTGGCCTCGGGCGCCACCCGAAGCGTTTCCTCCGACGAATCGCATGCGGTAACGCGAAACCCCTGCGATTGCAGAGTCGCGCGTAACATTTCCAGGGTGTCGGCATCGTCTTCAATGATCATCAAGTGTGCCTGCGGCGACACATCGACCTGAGCCGTCGGCTGGACCTCGCTCGCCATGACTTTGCGTCGTGGGAGTCTTACGGTGAACCGGCTGCCGCGTCCCTGACCTGCACTTGATACCTGCACGCTGCCTCGATGTGCCTCGACAAAACTCTTAACCAGGGCCAGTCCCAGGCCGAGGCCGCCGTGACTCCGGGTTTTGGATCCGTCTTCCTGGCGAAAGCGCTCGAAAACGAAGGGAATAAAATCCTCGGCAATACCCCGGCCGGCATCCTCAATGTGGATCAAAGCGTCGTCACCGTCATTCTCGCATCGTACTTTCACCACGCCGCCGGGCAGGGAGAACTTGATTGCGTTGTCCAGCAGATTTACAAACGCCTGGCCCAGGCGGATTCTGTCGCCGTTAACAATTTCGTTTTGCCAATCTCCGAATGTAAGTTCAATTTGCACCTCGCGCGTTGCGGCCATGGGGTGCACAGTTTCAATGGCCTCGCGCACAACAGCTTCCAGTCGGAGGGGCATCTCTTCCATGCGCATCTTGCCACTTAGAATCGCAGACATGTCGAGCAGGTCGTTGATCAAACGTTTCAGCGAGTGCGAATTCTTTTCGATTACCTCCAAACCGTGCGCAATCTCTTTTGGCGGCAGCAAATCGTTTCGGATCATGTGAACCCAACCGATGATCGGCGTCAGCGGCGTCCTGAGCTCGTGCGAAATCGTAGTGAGAAATTCATCCTTGGCGCGACTGGCAAGTTCAGCTTCGCGGCGGGCGGCCCGCTCCTCCTCAAACAACCGGGCATTGTCGATGGCCAGGGCCACGCGAAAGGCGACCAACTCCAACAAGCGCGCGTCATCTTCCGTGAACGGACGACGAACCAGCCTTCCCACGTGAATCACGCCAACCACGCGGCCTTCGATAAGCAAGGGCACACCCAGCAAACACTTGACTCCTCTCTCCCGCAAAAACGGCGTGTGCAGTTCGGCCTTATCGATGTCGTCAATTATGAGCGGCGATTTCTGTTCGGCCACTCGACCACCGAAGCCGGAGCCGATCGGAACTCGAATCCCCACATCCAGTTCCAGTCCCCTAGTGGCCCAGGCCACGAGTTCGTCTCCTTTTTCCCGCAGAAGGATTACCACCGTGTCAACATCCATGGCGTCATGCACGCGATCGATCAGTTCGGCGAGCAGCTTGTCCAACGACAGATGGGCCAGAACGACCTCGGTAACGGTTTGCACCTGCCGCATGCGCTCCATGGTCGCTTCCAACTCTAGTCGCGCACGTTGTTCGCGCTCGAACAACTGGCCACGTTCTTCTTCGGCTCGCTTGCGTTCGACGAACTGTCCAATCTGGTTTCCGACTCCGTTCATTACTTCCAGCAACGTCGGATCAGGCGCCAACTTGTCTCGACTGAAGAACTCCATGACGCCCATCACTACCTGACCCAGCATGACGGGAAAACCGAATGCTGAAACCAGGCCGCTCCTCGAGGCCAACTCTGCGCGCGGAAAGTTTTCGTCCTTCGTTAAATTCTCGATCCATTCAGATGTCCGGCTCGCCCAGATTCGGCCCGGCAAACCTACGCCTCGGGCAAAGCTGCGGTTGCGGCTGGCCTCCTCAAACTTGTCTGCTTCGAGTGAACTCACGCGCCAGGCCGCCAGCCATCTCAAACTTTCCGCCCCACGATCCAGCCCCCACAGCTGGCCCATGTTGCATCCGAGACTTTCACAGATTGCCTGCAACAAACTCGGCGCCGCGGCTTCGAGCGATTCGGATTCAGCCATGATGCGAGCGACTTCAACCTGTACAGTTAAGCGACGCTCGAGTTTGCGCCGCTCGGTGATGTCGCGGGCGAAGCCGGTGAATACTCGAAGGCCATTCTCAATGAATTCACCAAATGACAATTCCAGCGGAATCTCTCGTCCGCTCTTGTGCAAACCGGGAAGGCTAATTGCGTCCCACGACAAATGCCGCACGCCTGTCGCGAGATAACGCTCGAACGCAGATCGATGCACCTGCCTGAGGTAATCAGGCATAAGCATGGTCAGTGGCTGGCCGATAAGTTCATGGTGAAGATATCCAAAAATCTTTCCAGTCGCCGGATTGGCGAACAGGATTGTGCTTTGCTCGTCGATCGTGAGGATGGCATCTGAAGCGGTCTCGGCAATCACCCGCGAGAGGTGATGTAACTCAACCTCAGAAATATTTCGCCGGTTTTCCGCGGGGTCGCTCATCAAGGTGATCGAAACTAAACCTTTTTTGCGGCAGGCGTCAATCTGTCTTTGACAAGCCGGAGCGGGCCCCTGAAAATCGTCGATCTGAAAATGTATCCGGCGGGAAATCTTTTTATCGACGCCCCCCACGGGCGGCTGGAAGCTATCCTGAAACCACCGCGTGATGAACCAATTCGCGGTGTGGCCCTGGTCCTGCATCCGCATCCGCTCGGTGGCGGCACGATGCACAATAAAGTTGTGTTTCGTGCGGCGGCCGCATTGAACGAAGCCCGACTGGTGACGCTGCGGATCAACTTTCGCGGCGTGGGCCAAAGCACCGGCACTCACGACGAAGGCTGGGGAGAACGTGACGACGTGCGAGCGGGGTTGGATTATCTCGGTGAAAATTATCCGCACCAGGAAATCACTCTGTGCGGCTTTTCGTTTGGCGCCCGTGTGGGCCTCGAGGTGGGCATTGACGACGATCGGGTAACGAGATTGATCAGTATCGGAACGCCGCTGGATAAGTATGACTTCGGTTTTCTTACCGCTTGCCGCAAACCGATTCTGTTTGTTCACGGCGAGAATGATGAGTATGGAAACGTGGAACGTTTGCGCGAATTGGTTGCAAAGATTGACGCGCCGAAGGAGTTGACAGTAATTAAGGGTGCCGGACACTTTTTCGACGACCAATTGGATGAACTGAAGCGAGTGATTAAGGAGTGGATCGCCGGCTGATAAGGTCATCGGTAACGTCCAGATAATGAACGATGCAATCGCGAATCAGTTTGTAGGAGCGTTCATAGGCCTGCCTGCCAAGGCCAAACGGATCGGCGATCTCAACCCCCCGGCGTTGCGGGTCGAACGTGCCGAGCAGGCTGATGCGTTCGGGCGCGATGTCATATTCACTTGTCAGCATGTCGGCATGGGTATGCTCCATCACCAGAAATCGATCGATCGAGTTAATGGGAAGCTGACCTACCCAGGTGGGTGTTCCCTTAGCAGGCGGCGTATGGTGTGCGAGACAGGTGTCCGAAGTCTCAGTCAACGGCGGCTGATCTGAGAAATCAACGACGCCTCCCGAATAGACTTCAATCGCCAAAGATCGTTTTCTGGCCTCCGCCACAAAGATCGCGTGCGCCATCACGCTACGACACCGATTCGCGTAACAGATAAGAGCGACTGAAGGCATGATGAACGCCCTTTCGCTTGGTTAACGTGGGGCGTTAATCCGCGATCCGAGGAAGCGCGCCCTCCCTCAC
>DATISD010000130.1:0-4786 GCA_035469005.1 Pyrinomonadaceae bacterium
ATTTGATTAATGAGTGCTTGCCGGAAGGCTGGAAGCCTTCCGCACATCAGGCGGCAGAGCCGGTGGGACGCAAGCCTCGCTGACGCTTCTGACCGCGGTGTAACGCCTTTGCCCTTCCCGGTGTCTAGCTGGTTAGCGCCCGATTTGCGAGAGTTTCGGGCGCGTTTTTTCAATATCTTTAACAGGAAAAAGACATGTCGACTGAAATTATTCGTGAACGGCCATTAATAAATGGATGGAGCGGCGGAAGAGTCTCTGGCTGGATAAAGCTGGCTTCGCAGAAAATGCTCAGCCGGAAAAAGTACCTGGTTTTCGGCGCCGCCGGCCTGGTGGTTTTGGCCCTGGCAGCCTTCTATTTTTGGGGCGGGCAGGCCAGCGCTGCACAGTATCTGACGGCAAAAGTTGAGCGGGGGAACCTGCGTAACAGCGTTACAGCAACCGGAACCTTGCAGGCGGTAACAACTGTCCAGGTTGGCAGCCAGGCTTCCGGAACTATCTCGTCTCTGTCGGCCGACTACAACTCAGTCGTGAAAAAGGGGCAGGTAATTGCGCAGCTTGACCCGGCAGTGAGTAAAGCCCAAGTCGATCAGGCGCGCGCAAATCTGCAACAGGCCCAGGCGAGTTTGCAGCAGGCTCGCGCAGCGGTCGCGAATTCGCGCGCCGGCGTCACTGATGCCAGGGCCAGGGCCCAGGCCGCCGCTTCGACCGCTCAAAATAATCAGGCGGGAGTGGCCGGAGCTCGTGCGAACCTTGCGGTTTTGAAAGCCCAACAGGACGACGCGCTTAGCCTCCTCAGGCAGCAGGAATCATTGGTGAAGAGCGGCGTAATTGCGCAACGCGATCTCGACGTCGCGCAGACTGCTTATCAGACCGCCAAAGCAAAGTACGATCAAGGTATGGCGCAATTAAATCAAGCGATTTTGAGCGAACAAATGGCTGCGAGCTCCGGCATCGCTCAGTCGCAAGCCCAGGTGCAACAGTCTCAGGCCGGTGTCGAGCAATCACAAGCGCAGGTTCAGGCAGCCGAAGCCCAGGTGCAACAGGCCGCGGCGGCGCTGCAACTGGCTGAAGTCAACCTGGCCCACACGACAATCACTTCGCCAATCGACGGCATTGTGGTTTCACGCGACGTGAACGTCGGACAGACGGTCGCCGCAAGTTTGTCGGCGCCGACGCTGTTCACAATCGCTAACGATCTGACGAAGATGCAAGTCATCGCGAACATCGATCAGGCAGACATTGGATTGGTCGAGAATGCCAAGTCGGTTAAGTTCAGCGTGGATGCATTCCCAGGCAAAGACTTCGACGGCAAGATTCAGCAAATGCGTCTGAATCCACAGAACGTCCAGAACGTTGTGACTTACAACGTGGTGATTGATGTCGATAATCCCGAACAGAAGCTGAAGCCCGGCATGACGGCAAACCTGACGATTACGATCGATGAGCGCAACAATATTTTGAAAGTTCCGAATGCTGCTCTTCGTTTCATGCCGCAGGATTTAACTGGTCAAAGAACCTCTGGTGGCAATGGAAATTGGCAAGGACGCCGGCAATCGGGCGGAAGTGATGCATCGCCGAAAGCCGGGAACGGCAGCGATGTTCAGTTTGCGCCATCAACAGCTCCAGTACTGGCCGGCCAGACGCGAATCGTGTGGGTGCTGGGCCAGGATGGAAAACCGCAGCGCCGGCGCATCAAGGTGGGCCTGACTGACGGTGCATCAACCGAGGTTGTTGAAGGCAATCTGGTGGAAGGCGAACTGGTCATTACGGGCCAGACGCTCTCGAGTGCCAGCAGAACAAATACGAATCAGGGCTCAGCGCCTGGATTTGGCGGTGCGCCAAGAACTGGTGGTGGAGGCGCAAGAAGAAACTAACTGACGAGCGCGCGCGAGGACGATGGGCGGGACCGCGGTGAGTCCCGCCCGGCAACTCGAACTTGGTAAGTCGAGAGGGCAGTAGCCCGACCGTAAGCGAGGGTTCAAACCGAAAAAAGATCATGCAAGCAATTCAGGAAATCACAAAACGAGACCGACGGGAATTCGTCGGGCAAGTCGGGTCGGTTCCCTCTCCCTGTGGGAGAGGGCGTACAGACGATGCTCCGTCTGATACCCTCACCCCCACACTCTCCCAGTGGGAGAGGGAGTTAACCAGCCCAGCGGCTCGTCCGGTGATCCAGTTGGAGAACATTCACAAGACATACACGATGGGCGACGTTCAGGTGCATGCGTTGCGCGGCGTCTCGCTCACAATTCGTGCAGGTGAGTTCGTCGCGATCATGGGCGCATCAGGCTCGGGCAAATCGACGATGATGAATATTCTGGGATGTCTCGATCGGCCGACGAAGGGCAGTTACATCCTGGACGGTCAGGACGTATCTGAGATGTCGAAAGACGAACGCGCCGACATTCGTTCGCGCAAGATTGGGTTTGTATTTCAGGGATTCAATCTGCTTTCGCGCACGTCGGCTGTCGAGAACGTCGAGTTGCCGATGCTTTATGCAGGCGTGTCTGGGAGTCAAAGGCACGCGCGGGCAATGGAAAGTCTGGCCGCAGTCGGACTTGCCGGCCGCGAGCGGAATCATCCGAATCAATTGTCGGGCGGCCAGCAACAACGCGTCGCGGTCGCGCGAGCTCTGGTAAATGATCCGGCTTTGATTCTGGCCGACGAGCCGACTGGAAATCTGGATTCGCGCACCTCGGTCGAAGTGTTGGAAATTTTCCAGCGCTTGAATCGCGAACGTGGAATCACGCTGATCCTGGTTACGCACGAACACGACATCGCTCAGTACGCGCAACGCGTGGTCATTTTCAAGGATGGAAAGATCAAGAAAGACTACCAGGTTGAAGATCAGCGCGACGCAGCGGAAGAGTTAAGGAGCCTGCCGGCGATTGAAGAGGATGAGGATGATAATTAATCCGCAGATTACGCAGATGGTTGCATATGTACCATATGTCGCATTTGTCTTATGCGACACGTGTGACAGATGGGACAAACGGGACACATGAACCTCTTAATGATCATTCGAGTTGCTTTGCGCGCGTTGCAGCGCAACAAAATGCGCGCGGCGTTGACGATGCTGGGAATCATCATCGGCGTCTCAGCCGTCGTGGCTATGGTGAGCATCGGCCAGGGCGCACAAGCGGCAGTCCAGGCACAAATTGACAGCATCGGGACGAATCTTCTGTTCGTCAGCGCCGGCGCGCAAAATGTCGGCGGTGTGCGCAGCGGCGCAGGTGACACCGGTACAAACACTCTCACCGTCGAAGATCTCGAAGCCATCAAGCGCGAGGTCCCCAGCGTGTCGATGGTTACCCCAACCGTAAACGCCCGCGGACAGCTCGTCGCCGGCAACCTCAACTGGAACACGTCTATTCAAGGCGTTAGCGAGCAGTATCCCGAAGTGCGTAAGTGGATGGTTCAGAGCGGCGAGTTCTTTACAGATTCGGACGTGCGCACCGCCGCGCGCGTGCTCGTGATCGGGCAAACGATTGCGGACAACCTGTTTGCCGGCGGCGATCCGATCGGCCAAACAATACGGGTCCAGAATCTGCCGTTTCGAGTGGCTGGGGTGATGGTGAGGAAGGGTCAGGATCAACAAGGCCGCGATCAGGACGATATAGCCTTTACGCCGTACACCACCGTGCAAAAGAAAATTCTTGGCAGCCCGCGTCTGCAGGTTGCTTACGTATCGGCCGTTTCTCCGGACGCGACCTACACGGCCCAGCAACAGATAACTGAACTGCTGCGCCAGCGTCACAAACTCAACGCGAATGACCCAAATGATTTCACTGTGCGCAACATGAGTGATATCGCAGAAGCCGCGAACGAAACCAACAGCACGATGACGATGTTGCTCGCCTGTATCGCCGGCGTTTCGTTGCTGGTTGGCGGAATCGGCATAATGAACATCATGCTGGTGTCGGTCACGGAGCGCACGCGCGAGATCGGTATTCGCATGGCCATCGGCGCGCGCTCGTCCGCGGTGCGCAGCCAATTTTTGATCGAATCGATCGTTCTGAGTCTGATGGGCGGCACGGTTGGAATTCTGCTCGGCATCAGTGTGTCGTTGGCGATTCCAAAGATGCTGGGATGGCCGACGCTGATTTCGACCATGGCGATTGTCGGTTCGGTAATCTTCTCAGTCGCAGTGGGAATTTTCTTCGGTTACTATCCGGCGCGCAAAGCTGCTGCCCTGGATCCGATCGAGGCGCTGCGCTACGAATGATGAGTCGAGTTCTCCCGCGTTAAGCGGATGGGGATAGTCATTCAAGTACGATTGAATCTTTGCCCCACCCGCGGCCCCGGGTGGTGCTGACTGCGCACCTGCGCTAATCTGCTGCGCAGTAGATGATCGAAGAAGAGAGTCTAAATCAGCCACGAATCGTCGCGGAGCCGGCTGCCAGTAATTCCGCTGGTAAGCCATCCAGGCGGCGCTGGTGGCGCTATGGTCCACCAGTCGTTTGGGCCATTCTGATCTTTATTGGTTCCAGCGACATCCTTGCCGGTTCTCATACCGGGACGTTTTTGTTGGGACCGCTACGCTGGATGTTTCCCCACGCAAGTGAGGCGACTCTTGCCGTCTTTCATCTCGCCATTCGCAAAGCCGGGCATTTAACAGAGTATGCAATCCTCGCCTGGCTGACTGCGCGGGCGTTCAGAACTTCGTCAGTCGAATTGCTGCGGCGGCGATGGTTTTGGGCATCACTAACGTTAGTCGTCGTCTACGCTTTGAGCGATGAATTCCACCAAAGCTTTGTGCCCACGCGCGGGGCGTCGATTCATGACA
>DATISD010000131.1:0-3773 GCA_035469005.1 Pyrinomonadaceae bacterium
GAAGACCGGCCGTTCCGCGCCAGTAAGTCGAGAGAGGAAGCGATCGAATTACTAAAAAAGGGAACCGGAACGCATTTCGATCCGCGAATTGTCGACATGTTCATCGCGCACTTGCCAACGTTTGAAGCAGAAATCGCTGCACAGGGTTTAGCAGATCAGATCCACGCCAGCGTGCCCGGCAGCCCAATCGTTCCGGCAGGGGATGATCCGGGTCATACCAACGACAAGGCATTTCGGGCTTACGATCAGATTCGCAATGCTCACCGCGAGGTCTATGCGCTGTATGAAATCGCCCGCACCTTTGGCTCATCTCTGGAAGTTGAAAACACTCTCTCTGTGCTCGTCGATAAGGTGGGCCACATTGTGCCGTTTGATACCTGCGTCGTTTATCTCTTTGACGAAGCCAAGGGGTACGCGCACATGGCGCTGGCCGTCGGCATCAATGCCGATGAGATGCATGGGCGGTGCGTGGCTCCGGGCGAAGGGGTGACGGGATTTGCCCTGGCGAATCGTCGATCCGTCAATCGAATTCATCCCAGCCTGGACTTTGTGAACACAAACTCAATGATGGATGGCGATTATCGTTCCATGGCTGCGCTCCCGTTGTTCAAGGACGATTTGTTACTTGGCGTTCTTTCGATTTACTCGGCGAGCCTTAAGGAATACAGCGACGATCAAATTCGTCTGCTGGAAACAGTAACGCGATTGGCGTCTGATGCCCTGGCGAACGCGGTCAATCATGCGCGCGCGGAATCGAATGCGCTCACCGATCCCTTAACCGGACTGCCAAACGCCCGCAGCCTGCATTTGCGTTTTGAAGAAGAGGTTGCGCGAGCACGCCGGACGGGCAAGCCGTTCCAATTGATCATGCTCGACTTGGACGACTTCAAGCTCGTAAACGATACCTTTGGTCATAAGCTGGGCGACCGAATGCTACGCGAAGTAGCCAGTCTTGTGCATGCCCAGTTTCGCGAATACGATTTTCTCGCCCGGTACGCCGGCGACGAGTTTGTCGCGATCGTTCCCGATGTAGCAGCAGATCAGGTGGAGGAATTGCGCGAGCGGATCGAGCGGACAGTTTCGGATTTCTCAATTGAGATCCGTTCCAAGGGCCGCGCCCGCGTGGGGATTAGTGTCGGCTCGGCCGTGTTCGGAACTGACGGGGAGACACTGGATCAACTTGTAATCGCCGCCGACCAAGCTATGTATCAAGCCAAATCAAACCACAAAGCCAGCGTCTTTCAGCCTGCAAGAGCCCAGAAAGCACCGGCAAAAACCGCGTTGGATCGTCCGGCCGAGGATCATCTTATAACCACTACCGTCAACTAAATTCCTTGACAATCGACCCCACGACCAGTCAAATTGGAAGTGTCGCTAGCGGGCGTCGCCCAACGTCCAGCCCGCAACCGGTCGCCGTTCTGACGGCCGCTTAAATCCAGCGCCTTGTCCTAGCTTGTTCCGCTTCAACAGCGGTTCCAACTCTGCGCCTGCCTCAACTCTCATTTTGAATACTTCTGCACCTCGGGACTCAATCTGCGGACGAGACGTTAATTCGAATGGCACTTACATCAATTGAACGATCGACTGCCTCGACGCTGCTCATAGTCGATGATGATCGATCCGCGCGCGAAGGATTGCGCAATATTTTCGAAACCGCGGGCCACCGCACTATCGCGGTTGCGGACGCTCCCGCCGCTTTGAGTTTGTTACGCAAGCGTCAGTGCGACCTTGTGCTACTCGACGTTGAGTTGCCAGAGGTCGATGGACTTGCCCTGTGTCGTTTGTTGCGAGCGCAACCTGCGCTAAGGCAACTTCCGCTGGTCGTTTTTTCGGCGAACGATAGCGAAGGGCGAAAGGTCGAAGCATTTACCGCCGGGGCCGATGATTACATCGTTAAGCCGTCGACGCCCGGCGAATTACTGTCGCGGATCAATTCCCACTTGAACGTCGCGCAACGCGAAATGGAATTGCGCGGCAGCAATCGTGAACTTAGTTTTCTTGCCGATCTGGGGCGCGGATTGCTGAGGACGCTCGAGCCTGAGCAGGTGGCCCGCCGAATGGCTGGCGCGATCTTCGAGGGCACGAATGCCGCGCAGAGTGCTTGTGCGATTCGACACAACGGCAAAGACCTCGCCGTTTGTGTCTTTGACCGCGAAGGCAGCGCCGGCGATTCTGCACTCATCAATGTGCGTCGCCTGGAAAAATGGTTGCAGTCTCCCCGTTCAGAGCGCTCAATTAAACTGACAAATCGGAAAGAATTCTTGTTCCGCGATCAGCAGCATGACTGCGAGTATTTGGTTCCTATTGGTTTTGGCGCAAAGAACTCGGGTGCCCTGGTTGTTGCTTTTGCCGACGACGACGCCGCGACTGACACAGAACGAAGCTTGATCGACGCCGCCGCGCAGCAAGCCGCGCTGGCCGCGCAGATTTCCCGGTTGTACCTCAAAGCCCGCGAATCGGCAGTCACACTCGCCGAAGAAGTCGATCGCCGCACGGCTGAAGCCGAGATGCAACAGCGCTTCACTGAAGCAATCATTGACGCCTTGCCCTTGTCTCTCTACGCAATCGACACCAATTTTCAGATTGTGGCGTGGAACCGAAATCGTGAACTCGGTGAATTGGGATTGCCAAAGGGCGAAGCCCTGGGCAAGAACATTTTCGACGTGCTGACTAAACAAAGTCGCGAACTCCTCCAGCGCGAATTCAGTAACGTATTCGCAACGGGTAAAATTCATCGGGTCGAACAAGAGACAGTCACCCAGGACGGCGATACGAATCATTGGCTGATTAGCAAGATTCCGATGCACGCTGGAGAGACCGGGAAGGTTTCCCACGTCATCGCCGTCGGCGAAAACATTACGGCCCGCGTGAAGGCGCATCGCGCGGTTGCTCGCGCGGAAAAGCTCGCTGCCGTCGGCCGCCTCGCAGCAGGCGTAGTTCACGAGATCAACAATCCGTTGGCAACTATCGCAGCCTGCGCCGAATCTCTCGAGAAACGGATTGAAGAAGGCGCGTTTGGAGATTCGCCCGACGCTGAGGATTTGCGCGAGTATCTCGGCTTGATTCGCGATGAAGCATTTCGCTGTAAGTCGATAACCAATGGCCTCCTGGATTTCAGTCGCCTGCGCTCCGGCCAGCGCGTACCGGTCAATGTTAGCGACCTGATTAAAACGACGGCTCGGCTAGTCACTCATCAGCAGCGCGGTGACAACATCAAGATCGAAATTGAAACTGCTGACGATCTGCCCGTAGTTCTGGGTGATGGTGGACAACTGCAGCAAGCCGTCGTGGCGCTGGCGACCAACGCAATCGATGCAATGCCCGAGGGCGGAACCTTAACCTTGCGCGCTGCGCAGTCAGGTTCCCGAATTCTGATTGAAGTCCGCGACACAGGTATTGGGATTGCTCCTGGGAACTTGACCAAAATTTTCGATCCGTTTTTTACCACCAAAGACATCGGCCGCGGCACCGGGCTGGGACTGGCGGTCTGTTATGGTATTTTATCTGATCATGGAGGCAGGCTTGACGTGCGCTCGACAGTTGCCGTAGGCACGACCTTCACAATTACGTTGCCGGTCGCGACTGATTAGTACCATGTTCCAAGTGCGGGGTAATAAACGGTGAACGAACAGCGTGATGCCAGACTATTAATCGCCGAAGACGAGGCCAACCTGCGGCTCGTCCTGCAGAAAGAACTTCAACGATTGGGTTACCGCGTACAGGCTGCGCCGGATGGCGAAGCTGCATTGCGCAAGCTGGAAGAGAGCAACGTC
>DATISD010000132.1:0-4640 GCA_035469005.1 Pyrinomonadaceae bacterium
GTCGATCAGTTTCGGCGATTGCGGGAGTGGTAGAGTCTTCGCAGAGAATTGAAGCGGCAACGAAGCAGATGACACCAGCCAGGAAAGGGCGAATAGCTTGCTTCATTGGGGTTGCCTGTAGATGTAAGAGATGTTGACGCAACCGTCCTTACTCAGGAATTTCTGGTATGTATGAATGCCTTTAAATGGATCGCTATTCCAATATGCAATTGCCAGATGGGTATTGTCCTGCCAATGCAAATCCAGTAGCGTGTCGCAACCGGTGATGGAAACAAACTCATGTTCCCAGTCGAAGGCTTCGTCCCTTCGGTTCACGTTGATCCGCAATTCGCACCAACCGACGGCATTTCCGGCCTTGTTGATTGTAGCTACGTACTCACCGTTTGGGGCCGCGAATGTGTTGATAATTTGCACGGTGGTGGTGGCGTCGCCTCGCAGGCTATCGAGGAGAGAATTCGGTAGCACACCAACGCGCCAGAGTCCAAGAGAAGCTCCGGCGCAAGCTATGAAACCTGCGCAAAACAACAGAACAGCCTTTATGTTCGATCAGACCGGGTTATTCTTGATAAGACGGATCGATTCGATCGAGCTTTCTCAGCAAGCCGGGCCACGTCAACGCCGCGCCCTGACCCATCGTAACTGCGCTCATCTGTGAAGCAACGCGTCCGATAATTTCGTTAGGAATCGGCGCCAGTTCGCCGCCACCTGATTGGGCCAGAATCTGGATCTTGCAGGCGCGCTCGAACAAAAACATGCCGAGGAAGGCTTCCGCACAAGTGCGCCCCACGGTCAGCAATCCGTGGTTGCGCAGGATCATGAATTTCTTGTCGCCCAGGTCAGCAACGAGACGCGGCTTCTCTTCCTCGTCGAGCGCCAGCCCTTCGTAATCGTGATAAGCAAGTGAAGACAAGGCGAACATTGCCTGCTGTGACAACGGCAGTAAACCATTTTGTTGCGTCGACACTGCGATTCCGTAATCAGTGTGCAGGTGCATTACACAAAGCGCATCTTCGCGGGCTTCATGAACCGCGCTGTGAATAGTGAAGCCGGCGGGATTGATGAAGTAAGGCGAAGTCACGACTTTGTTTCCGGCCAGATCGATCTTCACCAAACTCGAGGCCGTGACCTCTTCGAACATCATGCCGTATGGGTTCAATAGGAAATGATGATCGGCGCCGGGCACCCGCGCAGAGATGTGTGTAAAGATCAGATCATCCCAGCCATGCAGCGCAACAAGGCGATAAGCAGCCGCGAGGTCGACGCGCGTCTGCCATTCTTCCGGAGACACCAAATTCTGGATATCAGCTCTTGCCTCAGCGATGGCGGTCATGAAATCTCCAGTTCCAGGTTGCCTGCGCGCAGTGTGTCATGACGGGTTGGAGTCAGTACCGGGAGCGGTAGCGACCGCGTGTCACAGGACAGCGACGTCGAACCATTAACCCGGTCGCTACCGCTCCCGGTACTGACTCCACTGCGCCGCCATAAATCGAGCCCGTTTACTTAAACTCAAACGACTTCAAATAATCCATATACGCCTGATCCCAACGTGCAATCGTCTTCGCCGGCCCGGCCAGTTTGACGAAGTAATTCCCTTTTGGCGTCTCGATCACCGCCGCTCGCAGCCGATAATTATCGTCGTTATGAAATGATCCACTGCCGGGCGCCATCTCTGCGGTATAGGTTCCGACCACATCAACCGTCGTCACTTTCAACCCATTGACGGTCATCGTCTCAGTTTTCGCTTTTTCTTTCGACGAACTGCCATCAGGCTGCTGCATCTGACCGATCCACCGATCGATGTTGGCTTGCGGCGTGCCCCCCTGATTTGATCCGAAGTAATAGAGCACCAGACTCCCGTCGTCCTGGTCGCCTTCAACTTTGGGCAGTTTGTATTGCGCTACGCGCATCGACGAAGAAGCCTTCTCGGTTACCCAGCCTTCGGGAGCTTTGAAACGCAACTCGCCCGTTGTACTTGTCTGCGGGGAGTTGGATTGCGGACTGCTGGTCGCGGTGGATCCCTGTCCCTTACAAGCTGAACCTGCGAGCGCGGCAATCAGAGCGATTGCCGCCAGGATTAATTTTGTTTTCATTTTGTGCCGAATCTCCGCGGAAACTCTACACTGCGCGAGCGAGATTCGGCAATCTCACTCACCGCCGAGCCTCAGGTACGCCCGCCTCCGGCGTGCTCCAGGAGCGAAGCACGCCGGAGGCGTGTCTACCTTAATGCACAAAGGCGGCGCTGGATCTGGCTTGGTGCAATTCTCACAGCCGGGCAAATGCGACTATTCTCCACCGCTATGCGCAGCCTTCGCGCGCCGCTCCATCTCGTCCATTGAAACGTCTTCCTTGTGCGTCGCGACATGCCAGACGTGGCCGAAAGGATCCACGACACTTCCCATACGATCGCCGTAAAACTTGTCCGAAACAGCCTCTTTGACAATGGCGCCGGCCTCGACCGCCTGGTTGAATGTTGTGTCCACGTCTTCCACGTAGATCATGATGCTCACGGGCGAACCGCCCAGCGTCTGCGGTCCTTTGTACCCCATATCCGGATATTCATCAGCCAGCATGACCGGCGAATCGCCTATCTTTATTTCCGCGTGTCCAATCTTCCCTCCTGGAGCAGGAAAGCGGAACAGCTCAGTTGCACCAAAAACTCTTTTGTAGAATTCGATTGCCTCCGTCGCACCTCTAATGATCAAGTAAGGTGTAATTGAGTGATAACCTTCGGGAATTGGTTTGACTGCCATCTCATTTCTCCTTTTCAGTTTGATTTACTTTCTTTCTTCACTACCTGTGAACTCAAATACCAGACATTTCCAAACGGATCTTTAACGGTGCCCGTTCGGCCGGCATACGGTTGATTCGCTGGTGCGCCCATCGAGATCGCCCCTTCGGCTTTCATCGCGCGCTCGTACCAGCTGTCAGCGTCATCGACATAGAGCATGAAATGCATCGGCCGCGGTTGCCAGGGGCCGTGGGCTTCGCCCATCTCCACGATCGAATCTCCAATTCTGATCTTCGCGTGCTGCACCACGCCGTCAGGCGATTTGTGAACCGCAACTTCTTCTGCGCCCAGCGCGCCCTTCAGAAACTCGATCATCCTGGGCGCTCCCACCGGATGAAAGTAAGGCATGAGATTGGGGACGCCTTCGGGGATGTAGTCGGCTCCGGTCGCCGTCGCGATATACCAATGATTCCCACTCACGTCCTCAATTCCTGCGCTGCGTTCGCCATACTCCATGTCCATCGGCGACATCAAAGAAATCGCACCCGCCTGCATCGCTTGCTGGTAAACGCCATCTACGTCCTGAACGTAAAGATGGAACACGGCCGGCACCGGCGTTCCTTTCCACTTCGAACCTTTGCCGCCACCGCCGATCATCAACATCGAGTCGCCAATTCTAAATTCCGAATGAAATCCTCCCTGCGAGCCAAGGCCGTGAACCTTGCCCTGAGCGCCGAAGACTCGTTGAATGAAATCAATTTCCCGATGCACATCCGAAACAACAATGTACGGCGTCACGGTGCGGAAGCCTTCACGAATTTGGGAGCGCAAGGGCTCTTTAGACTGCCGCGGCTCGACGGCGCTTTGGATCGATTCCGCCGGCGTTGTCGCCTCGCTTAGCAGGTCCGCTCTCAATCGGTCCTTGAACATTGCCCGCGGAAAATCGCGGAGCTCTGTGGCCACGGCGAGCAACTCAGCGATCTCCTCCTGATCAATCGCCGGCACTGACTGCGAACTTCGCAGCATTGCTTCAATTGCCTGATCGAGGCGTTCTGTTAATTCGACTTCATTCATTACACGTCACTCGTCAATGATCACTTTGACAGCGCAGCTCGCAGGTTTTGCAACGCGCGAAACTGCAATTGCTTGATCGCGCCTTCGCTGCGGCCCATCGCATTCGCAATATCGCGTATCGACTTCTCTTCGGCGAACCGCATGACCACCACGCGTCGCTGATCTTTCACCAGTCCTTCGACCAATTTGAACAGTCGTGCCCGGCGTTCACACTCTTCCAATTCGACCTGCTGAGTTTGTTTGGTTAACTTCGGATTTTCCGCCATCTCAAACTCAGCCTCAAAGTCAGTGGCGCTTCCTTCCCTTGCCTTTCGCTTCGAGCGATCTGCAATCAAATTCGAAGCAATGCGAAACAACCAGGCCGCGAACGGCGCGCCGCTCCACTTGAAACGGGGCAGGCTTGTCAGAGCTTTTCGAAAGACTTCAGCCGTTAAGTCTTCGACTTCTGCGCGATCGTGAACGCGCCGCAATAAATAGGCATAGACGACTTCAAAGTATTTTTCATACAAGTCGGCAAAACGCGCAGGATCGCTCTGCGCCGTCTCAACCAGCCGGCGCTCTTCCGTCCCATCAAACTCTCTGGAACGAACTATCTGTGCAGGTTCACCGCCCGCCATTACTCCTCACATTAGATAAAACCGCCGAGTGGGCAAAAAGTCACGCGACTGCGTAAAAAAACTCCTGGCTAAGCCCCGCACCATCCGTGTGAAACGCGGGCCCTGCTCGCGCGAAGACAGTTCTAATGTCCCTCCTCGCGAAAATCGAGAGGTCATCTGAATTCTCAATGCTGCCCGGCACAACCATTGCACTTGAGTGATTCAGCCCGAAATAGCCTGTG
>DATISD010000133.1:0-2887 GCA_035469005.1 Pyrinomonadaceae bacterium
AAACAAGGGTCTGGCAGCTTTAGAGTTATGAGAACTTGATTTCTTTTTGCACTCCCATGCTCTTTCGCACTCAATCCGCCGCCGTCTACGGAATCGACGCCAACCTGGTCGACGTAGAAGTCGATCTAACTCCGATCAAAAACGAAACGGACACGCCTGCGTCGGTAATCATCGTCGGTTTGCCGGACCTGGCCGTCCGTGAATCGCGTGAACGCATTCGCGCCGCCATCAACAACAGCGCGTTCTTCTTCCCTTTTCAAAAAACGACCATAAACCTTGCGCCGGCTGACGTGCGCAAAGAAGGCGCGAGCTTTGATCTGCCGATTGCTCTGGGGATTCTCGGTGCAAACGGCGATCTCGGCGAAGCTGAGCATCTGACTGACATCCTTTCGGTTGGCGAACTGTCGCTCGACGGGCGCGTCCGGCCAATTCGCGGCGCGTTGCCGATCGCCTTGCGCGCCCGGCAATCGCAAACAAAACACTTGCTGTTGCCGGATGAAAACGCAAAGGAAGCTGCGGTCGTTTCTGATGTGAACATGTATCCGGTTAATGATTTGCGGAGCGCTGTCGAAATGATAGCGGCGATTCGATCCGACAATCCTCCCGATCCGATACGCGTCGACCCTTCAGAAATCCTCATCCACGATGATCATTACAGCGTTGATTTTCGCGAAGTTCGCGGACAACAGGCTGCGAAGAGAGCCCTGGAGGTTGCCACTGCCGGCGGTCACAACATCTTATTGATTGGACCACCCGGCTCGGGCAAGACCATGCTCACCAAGCGTCTGCCGACCATCTTGCCGCCGCTGGAATTCGAGGCCGCGTTGGAACTCACAAAAATCCATTCCGTCGCCGGCCTCACTGGTCGCGCCGGCCTAGTGACGCACAGGCCGTTTCGCTCTCCCCATCACACCATCAGCGATGCCGGTTTGATTGGCGGCGGGGCCCTGCCACGGCCGGGCGAAGTCTCACTAGCGCATCAGGGGGTCTTGTTTCTTGATGAGTTGCCGGAATTCGATCGGAGTGTTCTGGAAGTACTGCGGCAGCCGTTGGAAGACCAGCGAGTAACCATTAGTCGCGCCGCGATGTCCCTGACGTTTCCTGCTTCATTCATGTTAGCAGCCGCAATGAATCCATGTCCCTGTGGTTTTTGGAATGACCCAACGCGCGAATGCCGTTGCACGCCTTTGCAGATCCAGCGCTACGTCGGACGAATTTCCGGACCCTTGCTCGACCGAATTGATATTCACGTTGACGTACCCGCAGTGCGCTTCCGCGATTTAACGGGAGATACGCCGCCGGATGCGGAAGACTCTGCTGCGATTCGCGCGCGCGTAATCAGTGCGCGCGATCGGCAACGCGAGCGTTTTGCGGCGGAAGGACTTTTTGCGAATGCGGCGATGACGCCGCGCTTGATTCGTCGTTTTTGCCGGATTGATTCGGAGAGTGAAACGATGCTCGAGCGCGCAATGGTTCGCTTGGGCTTGTCAGCTCGGGCTTACGATCGCATCTTGAAGGTCAGTCGCACGATTGCCGATCTGGAGAACTCGGAAGCAATTCAATCATCTCACGTCGCCGAAGCTGTGCATTATCGGTCGCTCGATCGGACCTATTGGACGTAAGCCGCCAGGTACGCACGCCTCCGGCGTCTAAAACTGGGGTCAGGCCTTCGATTTGTGCGATTCTCAAGGCGGTAACTATTTCCGTCCTGCGAATTCCATACTACTTTGTGGTAGGCAAAACTTATCACATATCGAGTGAAACTCTTCGCCTTCAAAGACCAGTTAATAAGTGCTTTGACGTCGGGACTGGTGAGCAGTAGCCTTCGCGTGTCGTGATGGTGAGAATCGCACAAATCGAAGGCCTGACCCCAATCGAGCATGCTGCAAACTCAAAGAAAGATCTAACGACAGTTGCGGCGCGCCATTGTTGAGGGCCGGATTAAGCCCGGCGAGTTGCTCGCCTTGTTCTATGGTCACCTAAAGTTCTCAACCAGCATAATGTCATTGTCGATCCGATCCGTCTGCGACCAGATAATCCATTTGCCATCTGGCGACGCGCTAAGTCCAAAACCGAACCGTGGACTCGACTCGAATGAGAGGACCCTGATCGTTTTCTTATTAGCGAACTCATAGAATTCGATTTCGGCAGCAGGCTTTGCTTCGCGGTTATAACGATAAACTCCAGTCTCATTCACGAAGAGATAACGAGGCGCTTCTCCTTGATCGAACACTCGGATTTCCTCGCCACCATCAACCGGCACCCTCCAAACACCTGGCTCGCGGCTCTGTTTAGCGGTTACTACTCCGCTGGTTCTGGTGTAATAAATAAAATCATTTGTTGCGCCCAGCGTCCCATAACCCCCATTCTTCGTGATCTGCGTGGCTTGGCCGCCCTGGAACGGAACTCTCCAAATCTGCCAGTCGCCAGCGCGGTCGGAACCGAAGAAGATCCATTTTCCATCGTTGGACCACACCGGCATAATCTCGGCTGAAGGATCGGTCGTTACCTGGTGCGGCGAACCGCCGTAGGCGTTGACGATGAAGATATCGCTGCTGCCCGTTGATCGGCCATCGAAGGCGATTTGCTGACCGTCCGGTGACCACCGCGGCGTGCCAGTTTCGCCGCCGCCGAAGTTGGTTGCCTGAACCGGTTTAGAGCCATCGCTATCGCAGGTCCAAATCTCGTAGCTGCCAGAGCGATCGGAAACGAAGGCGATTCGTGTCCCGTCCGGCGAGTATCTAGTGTAGTGCGTCAAACAGATCATAACTTATGAAAAGCTGTTCGCGCGCGTTTGACCTTTTCCAAAATATCCGAAGCCTTTGCGGTCCAGACAAAAGGCTTTGGGTTAGAGTTGTGCTGAGCGACGTAGTGTTCGATTGTCTCA
>DATISD010000134.1:0-3712 GCA_035469005.1 Pyrinomonadaceae bacterium
GAATCCCGCCGGCCAGACTAAAGTTAGCCGGCTGAGGTTCCTTCATTCCGGTTTTGAGATTCAGCAAAGGCGCGATGTGTTTGGCGATAACATTCGCACCACCGTTTCCAGAATCAATCTCCATCCATGCCGTGCCTGCAGGCGTAACTACGCCGACGACCACCGCCAGCGCCACTCCTTCCACCTCGCGCACGAGCCGGACGGGAACTTCCCTGCCCTGCTTGATTCGAGCATTGAGGCTTGGCGTACTTTCGACGGTTAAAGTGCGTTCGGCGAGGCTCAAAGTGATCGCGCGGCCGGCGAAGACATCCAGTCCGATTGAGCCGTCAATTCGCGGCACATTAGCCGGCATGAACTTCATCAAATCAAATACGCCGGCGATCGGGGCCTTGAACTGTTGCCGACCGATCTCAAAGCTGAGATCGTCGCAGCGTTGCATGTCCAGACGCTGTCCCGTCAGAACGAATCCGCTGAGTTGTCCCCAGGGTTTACAACCAATTGTTTGAGCAAACGCAGGGCTGACATACGAAACGCCGCCGCCGGTGTCAAACATGAATGTTCCTTCGTGCCCGCGAACGTTGGCCCGGAGCGTCATCATGTACGTTCCGCCCGGATGCGGTTCGAGATGAAAGACGGCGACTGGCTTGGATCGCGTTTGGGCAAGACCTGAGACGGTCGAGATGAAAACAAACAGAGGGATGATGAGTAAACGTTGAAACATAGATCTAACCTGGAACTCTCCTGATGATAATTTTGTCGAATTAGCGGGAGAAAACATATAACCTGACCAGCGGCATCGAGTTTAGGGTACGCAAGCCTCTGGCGTGCTTCGCTCCGGGAGCACGCCAGAGGCGTGCGTACCATCTCCCGCGCTACTGCTCCATCATCACTCTCGCCAACCGCTCGGACGGAATATTGCCGCCGGTAAGGATGCCCGCGACTTTCTTGCCACGGAGGCCCGCTGGGCCCCCGCTCAACTTGATCGCCGCAGCCAGCGACGCGGCGCCCGCGCCTTCGGCGACCTGTTTTGCGTCGCGCGCCAGGATACGAATCGCTTCGTTGATTTCTTCGTCGGTCACCAGAATAAAATCAGCGAGCAAATCCCAAAGAATCTTGTTCGTCAGTTCAAAGGGGACGCGGGTCGCCAGGCCTTCGTGGACGGTCGCCATCGTCGGATATGGGTCCAGCGAGCGTTTGCGGAACGCGTGCCATAAAGCCGGTGCGGCTACGGATTGCGTTGCCAGGACGCGAACCTCCGGATTCAGCTCGCGAGCCACGATGCAATTGCCGGCGGCGCAACTGCCGCCGCCCGCGGGCCCGATGATGACATCAACGTCAGGCAGGTCTTCGAAAATTTCCAGGCCGATTGTGCCTACGCCGGCGATGAGCAGCGGCTCGTTCGCCGAGTGCACATAGCGGTAACCTGCTTCCGTCGCGACGCGTTCCATTTCAAGCCTGGCTTCGTCAAAGTCACGGCCATGCAGACGGACTTCCGCGCCGAGGTCGCGCATCGACTGCATCTTTGATTCGTTCACATTCTCAGCCGGCGCGTAAATAATCACGCGCGCACCAAACAGGCTGCCGGCATAAGCGATCGATTGGCCGTGATTGCCGGTTGACGCGGTGATGAGTGTTGCGCGCTCATTAGTGCCTCGCACACTGAGGTCATTACCGACCAGGTTCACACCACCGCGCACTTTGAAGGCGCCGGTGGGTTGCAGGTTCTCTAACTTCGCATAGTAATCGCATTCAAGGACCTCAGAGATTTTCGGAATGTGAACCAGAGGAGTCTTCGGCAGATATTTCGCAATGAACTTGCGGGCGGAAACGATGTCTTCAAAAGTTGGAGGAAGCATGATTATGGTATCCACAGATTACGCAGATTCAGGGAAACGAATGCAAAGCAGGTTCGATGATTGGTCGTTAGAAATTCTCTCTCTGTGCATACTCTGTGGTTCTCCGTGTCTGTGGTCGTATTTTACTGAATCAGTTCACCACAGAGACGCAGAGTTCCACGGAGGCCCACAGAGATTCTACTGTCTAGCTCGGGACGTCGGTGTTTCGCGCGAAAGCTGGACCGAGCGGCAACTCAATACGAAAGGTCGTTCCTTTCTTTGGCTGGCTTTTGACCTCGATGTTTCCGCCATGCAGGTCAATAATTTGCCGGACGATTGACAAGCCAAGACCGGTGCCGCGCTTCTTGGTGGTGAAGAATGGTTCGAACAATCGACGCTGGGCTTTTTGATCGATTCCTGAGCCGTGATCGGTGATGACGATGCGCGCACGCTCGCCGTTGGAAGATAATCCAGCGGCGTCGAACCGGCTGGCTCCGCTCTCGTTCGCAATTAATTCGACCGAGATCTCCACCGGCGAACGTGGTTCGCTGGCATCAATGGCGTTGGCCAGCAGATTAACGAACACCTCGCGCAACTGCTCGCTGTCCCAATTGCCCTGGATCGCCGGCGCGTCGAATTTCGTTTCAATCGGAGTTTGTTTCTCACGGACCCGGTCGGCGACCAGCTCAATGCTGGATTCGATCACGTCCCGCAGATCCGCCGGCGCTAACTCAAGTTCGCGCCGCCGCGAAAACTGCGTCACGTCGACCACCAGTTTGTTCAAGTGATGAATACCGCGCTCAACCAATGAAATCGTCTTTTCTGCCTCGTCGCTGGAGGTGTACTGCCGCAACATCTCTACCCCCAAACGGATGCTGCCGAGCGGATTCTTAATCTCGTGCGCGAGTTGCGCGGCCGCTGAGCCCACCGCCGCCAGCGACTCGCTCCGGCGCAGGGCCGCTTCAGCTTTTGTCGCTTCCGTTACGTCGACCAGGGTAAGAATTTGTCCGTGCTCGCGGTCGATCTCGAGCGGTGAAGAATAAACATCATAAGTAACCAGGGAATCTTCCTGATTTAGGTTCCAACGGCCCCGATAGGTTGACGCCACGACATGCGAGGCGGTCGCGGCTTCCAGCAGCTTAACGGCTTCAGGTGAACCGATTTGATCGTGTATCGATGAGCCAATCGCCGCCCGCGGAAAGATGCGCATGAAAGCAGTGTTCGCGCTCCGAACTCGATCCTGACGATCGATCGCCGCGATGGCGCTGACCATGCCTTCGAGCATTTGATTACTGAATTCGCGTTCTCGTCTGGCGGCTTCGGTGCTGTGACGGGTCTGGCGAAAGCGGCGCTGTACTTGCCACGTCGTTGCTACGGCTACCGCTAATCCCGCGAGTAAGGCGAACAAATTCCACAGGCGAATGGTTCCGGTAGCGGATAGTTGCAAAGCCTGGGCGCGCTGCAATATCTCGGTTTGCTCAGCCGCCAGGTCTTCGACCAACCCATTCAGTTCGGTATCGACGTCTCTGAATTTGGTAAATCCTTCCTGCACGTACCGGTTCTTGTCTCTGGTTATTTCGAGGTAGGCTGCCAGGTCATCGCGAAACTTGCGCCACTTCGGCAATTCAGACAACGGCAAGTGATCAAGCTGGGGCAACATATCAGCCACTTTATTTCGAGATGTGTCAAGGCGCAGATCAAATGGCGGCCTAATCTCGCGACGCGCTTCAGCCCCCATGCGATCGCGCGCTTCGTTGTCCAGTCGCGTCAACCTTACGCGCAGCTCGAGCAGAATCTTGTTGCGTGCGGCGAAGTTCTCCCCGAGAGTCAGCGCCCGACTGCTGGATTCTTCGATTCGCCGAATGCTCAGATTGCCG
>DATISD010000135.1:0-2460 GCA_035469005.1 Pyrinomonadaceae bacterium
TTGCGCTTCGCGATTCGTGAAGGCGGCCGCACGGTAGGCGCGGGGACCGTGTCGGATGTTGTGGAGTAGCCCGGTTCGCACGCCTCCGGCGTGCGGTTTAGGAAGAGAGCACGCCGGAGGCGTGCGTACCCGAGAAGCACGCTGGAAGCGTGCGTACCGATCGGAAATGAGATATGCCACGCGATAATATTGTGTTGCAGTGCGGTGATTGCAAAAGCCGCAATTACGTAACGACCAAGAACAAGAAGACAACTCCGGACCGTTTGGAGTTTAAGAAGTTCTGCCGGCGCTGCCGTAAGCACACGGATCACAAAGAAACGAAGTAGGGCGTAGCGGACTGATGATTGCCAAGTGCCGATTGACAACATCCGGTAAGCTTTACTGATCGGCAATCGAAAATTGGAAATCGGCAATGCGCACAGGGGTATAGTGTCAACGGTTAGCACGTCGGTCTCCAAAACCGAAAGTCCGGGTTCGAATCCTGGTACCCCTGCCAGCTGTTAGAAATAAGGCCAGTGGCGAAAAATTTTGAAGAAGTCAGCGTGAGCGACGAAGAATTCGAACTCGAGAGTGAGACGGCGAATGCCCAGGTCCCTGAGGCGCCGGGCGGCGAGCCGCCTAAGATAACGAAACGGGGCACGATTCCGCCGGGTGGTAGTGATCGAGGCGGCCGGCAATCGCGCAGCGCCACCGCAACTCCGGGCTTCGTCACTCGCTTAACGCAGTTTCTGCGCGATACTCGCGCCGAAATGCGGCGCGTGTCGTGGCCGACGCTGCCCGAAGTAAGGAATACAACCATCATCACTCTGATTGCGGTCATATTCTTTGCGCTTTATTTATTCGGAGTGGACCGAGTTTGGTCCTTCCTGATTGAGCATCTGCGCACGTGGTTGGGCGGCTGAGCGCAGCGAGAAGGTTTCGAATGAATCAGTGGTTCATACTTCATACGTATTCCGGGCACGAGAAGAAGGTTTGTGAAAGCCTGAAGGCTCGCGTTGCCGGCACAGATCTGGAAAGTGCGATCATCGAGGTGCTCGTGCCCACGGAACAGGTCGTCGAGATGCGCGGTAACAAGCGTGTTGAGTCGTCGCGCATGTTTTATCCGGGCTACGTCCTGATTCAAATCGAATGCGACGAGCGGGGACACATTCCCGACAACGTATTTCACGCGATCAGGTCGACACCGAAAGTTACTGGTTTTGTCGGCGGACAGAATCCAACGCCGCTAACGCCGCAGGAAGTAGACCAGATCGTTCACCACGTGGCTGAAGCTGCCGAGAAGCCAAAGCCGAAGTTCTCTTACGCGGCCGGGGAGACCGTACGCATCAAATCTGGCCCGTTCCAGAGCTTTACGGGTAAGGTTGAAGAGGTCAATGAAGACAAGTCAACGCTGAAGGTCACGGTGACAATCTTCGGACGTTCGACGCCGGTTGAATTGAATTTTCTGGATGTCGAGAAGGTCACCTTTACCGAAGAAGAGTGAACACGGGATCGAGTTTGTCTGTTGGTGACATGGTCCGCATTCGGGCCGGAGCTTTTCAAAACTTCAGAGGCAGGATTGAGGAAGTTGATAAGCAGCAGGCGACGTTGAAAGTTCGGGTTGAGATCTTCGGTCGGCCAGAGCCGATTGAGTTGCGATTCGTCGACGTCGAAAAGATTTCGTTTACGGAAGAAGAATAATGGCAAAGAAGATTTCAGGGTATATCAAGCTTCAGGTTCCGGCAGGCAAGGCGAACCCGGCGCCGCCGATTGGCCCGGCGCTGGGCCAGCACGGCGTGAACATCATGGAATTCTGCAAGGCTTTCAACGCCAAGACTGCGCAGATGGATCCGGACATGAAGATTCCGGTGGTGATCACGGTTTACGCTGATCGTTCCTTCACGTTCGAAACGAAGACGCCACCGGCGGCTGATCTGTTAAAGAAAGCCGCGGGAATTTCGACCGGTTCGGGAAAGCCGAACAAAGAGAAAGTCGGCACGATTTCACGCGCGAAGATTGAAGAAATTGCGAAAACAAAGATGCCGGACCTGAACACGACAAATTTGGAGAGCGCAATGCGCACGATTGAAGGCACTGCGCGCCAGATGGGCTTGACGGTGGAGTAATTGCCGATTATCGATTGCCAATCGCCGATTTTGACGCGGAGGCGAACGATATTCGGTGTTGAGAGGGAGGAATTGAACTTCAGTTGGATTGCATGAATAGGCAATCGCCAACTGGAAATCGGCAATTCCGCCTGCACCTCGGAGTTGAGAAATGAAAAAGCACGGAAAGAAGTATCGCGCTGCCGTGGAAAAAATTGATGCGGCGCGCAAGTACAGCCTGGACGAGGCGGTCAAGACTCTCAAAGAGATCGCCTTCGCCAAATTTGACGAAACAGTTGAGTTGACGATTTGGCTCGGCGTCGATCCGCGCAAAGCTGACCAGCTTGTACGCGGCACGATCGTCTTGCCGCACGGT
>DATISD010000136.1:0-9246 GCA_035469005.1 Pyrinomonadaceae bacterium
TGCGAATCAGAAGCTTCGCTTTTTCACCGAGTCGCCATACCCTCGAATCCAACTTGGACCTAACACGGTCAACATTGTCTCGTTCCCTTTTCGCTATGAAGATGGCGACGTAATGATTGACTCGGTCTTTATCAACAACGAAAAGATGCGGGCAACCCTCGACACTGGATCGAGCGACACCTTCGCGCTGACGCCGGAGGCGGTCACCCTCCTCGGACTCGAAGAACAGGGACGCGACAGTGACACCGAACAGGTTGGTTATAACGGGACGTACAAGAGTAAGGTCGGGACTCTAAAGTCGGTGCGCTTGGGGAAGCTTGCAGTCGATTCCGCGCCGGCCACTTTTTGGCTACCCGGAACGGGCCACGACCACAGGAAGTTTCAGGTAAACATCGGTAACGGTTTTTTCAGAGACTTTATGATGACCTTTGACTTCCGCAATAAGATGGTCGTGTTTGAAAGAGTCGATTGAGTGTCATCGCCTATGGAGAGCCACACTGCTTGCGGCGATCCGATTGCTGCATGATCTTTGATAAGAATTGTTACTTGACAATGACCTTATGCTGGCTCGTGAGTATATGACCGATTTTAATGACCAACTCGACCAGGAAAAGCGAATTGAAAAGCTTCGCGCTGAGCTTCTCGAACGGGGCGGCGAGATCTCTCACGAGTCTGATTTGCCGGCAGATTTAGAGGAAGAATTCCTCAAACACATTTTGGAATTCGAAACTAGCGAGCAATTGACGCTAATGCAATGGCTCGCCAACGCCGGACTCGAGGTGACGGCTCCTGAGGAGCTTTCCGATGAACGCCTGAGCGCCAAATTGCGGGAAATAATCAATCGCATGGCGTCGCTGGGAGCCTACTTGCATAACACGGATCACCTCAGCGACCGCGATTTGTACCAGTATCTTTACCACGACGCGCTGCGCGAGCCGACCGTGCTCTTTCCCGACAATCCGGGTTATGTCTATGGCATCGACCTTCTTGGCAGCGGCAGCGATGAAGACATGCAACTGTACATGAGATATTTCGCGGATGAAGAATATCGCCAGAGGTGGTCCAGGGACTTTCCCGATTTTGAGATGCCGCCGCGCGAAACTCCGCCGTTCGATCGTGACAAGGACTTACCAAAGTCGCCGTTTGGTTGAGGAAGATCGTGGGATTGGTGTTAGAACTCGAGCATAAGCGAGGGCCCCCACTCATCAAAATAGCCCTCCCTTACAGTCGGGCTTCTGACGCCAGGTCGCTACGCCGCGATCATCGTCCCGGTTCCCTCGTCGGTGAAAACTTCGGCCAGCAGCGTGTTGCGCGAATTGCCGTCGATGATATGCGCGCTCTTCACGCCGCGCTTCAGCAATTCGATGATGCTTTGTAGTTTGGGAATCATCCCTCCCGTAGCGGTTCCGCTCGTAATCAACTCTTCAGCCTCGGCGGCGGTCAAGCGCGACAATTTTGTCCCCGGATCGCCGACGCGCAGGTAGATTCCATCAACATCAGAAAGCAACACCAGCTTCTCCGCCTGAAGTTGCACCGCGATCTCCGACGCCACCGTGTCGGCATTTATGTTGAAGACTTTCCCTTCAGCGTCAGCCCCGAGCGAAGAAATCACCGGCAGATAACCATGATCCAGCAGCACGGTCAGCAGACGCGCATCGATTTCCAGGATGTCGCCGACATGACCAAAGTCCACCTGAGCGCTTTCGCCGGTCGCCCGATCGACAACCTCTTTGGGCGGCCGCCGCTCGGCATGCACGATGTTTCCGTCTACGCCTGAAAGACCAACCGCGTGCACGCCGCGATGACGAAGCGCGGCGAGAATGTCCGTGTTGATTTTGCCGGCAAAAATCATCTTGGCCATCTCCAGGGTGTCGTCGTCGGTCACGCGCCGGCCCTCGATGATTGTCTGTTCGACGCCCAGTTTCTCTGCTAAATCAGTCAGTTGTTTTCCGCCGCCGTGAACGACGCAGACACGAATGCCGACCTGATGCAGCAGGGCCAGCTCTTCCGCCAGCGACATCAGGCGATCATGATCTTCGGTGACTTTGCCTGAAAACTTCACGACAAACGTCTTGCCCTGAAAGCGCTGAATGTAAGGCAGCGCTTCACGCAAGAGGTCGAGACGCAGTTGGCTGTCTATGAATTGGCTCATTGGCTCATTGGTTCATTGGTTCATTGACTGATTGATTCATTTGATTCATTTACTCATTAACTCAATTGTCCGGCAGATCGAGAAATCATTGGAATCAATGAATCAATGAAGCAATGAAGCAATGTATCAATGAACCAATGAATCAATTTATCAATTCCTTCATTATCGCTTTCTGAACATGGAGCCTGTTCTCGGCTTCGTCGATAACAACTGAAGCCGGCGAATCGATCACACCGTCAGTGACGATCACATTGCGTCGCACCGGCAAACAATGCATAAAGATAGCCGAATTGGTTCGCGCCATCTTCGGCTCATCAACTATCCATTTCCCTCGGTACTGCGCTCGTTTGGCAATATCCTTTTCCGGCGCGCCATAGAAACTCTTGCTGCCCCAACTCTTGGCGTAAACGACGTCAACGCCCTCAAACGCCTTCTCAATATCATTCTCAATCGCTATCGTGCCTCCGGCCCCGACTGCGCGCTTACCAATTTCATTCACCAATTCATCATCGAGCTCGTAACCTTGAGGATGCGCGACAACCAGATCATGCCCCATCTGCGCCGCCGCCAACGCAAAGCTGTTCGGCACGGCCATAGGCAGAGGCTTAGGATGCCAGGCCCACGTCATCAGTACTTTCTTCCGGCCCTCCCCGAGCTTCTCGCGAATCGTCATCATGTCAGCCATAGCCTGACACGGATGATGCATTGCCGATTCCAGATTGAAAATTGGAACCTCCGAGTATTTGGCAAACGCATTCAAGACCGGATCAATTCGCTCCGCCTCCCAGTCCTTCAGCGCCGCAAACGTCCGCACCCCGATGGCCACGCAGTAACGCCCAAGCACGCGCACAAACTCAGCCACATGTTCGGTCTTGTCGCCATCCATGATGGCGCCTTCCCGATGCTCAAGGGTCCAGCTCGTGCCGCCCGGCTCGAGCACTACCGCGTTGCCGCCCAGCTCGTAAATCCCAACCTGCATCGACGCTCGCGTGCGCAAAGAAGGATTGAAAAAGACGAGGGCCACGGAACGGCCGGCGAGTCGTTTGGACTGATCATCGCCGCGTTTGAAGCGCAGCGCGGCGTCAATCAATCGCCCCAGCCCATCTGCTGAGAACTCGCTCGTGGAAAGAAAGTGCATCGGAGAAAGCGGTTTGCCGCTTAAATTCCCGCCTGGGTTAAGGCATCAACAAACAGGTCAACGTCGTCCTGCTTCAAACACAACGGCGGCAAAAGCCTTAGGACGTTGGGATCACTGGAAGTTCCGGTGATTATTCGACGTTGCAGCAAGGCTTCATGAATCGGCTTCGCCTTGTCGGCAAACTCCAGGCCGAGCAGAAAGCCTCGGCCTCGAACTGCAACCACTTGCTCGACTTCCTGCAGGCGCTCGCGCAAATATGCTTCCACCTCACGAACGTTCGCGAGCATTGCGTCATTTTCGATCGCTTCCAGCGTGGCTGTAACTGCCGCCATCGCGATCATGCCGCCGCCAAAGGTCGTACCTAAATCGTTTTCCTTGATGTGAGTTGAAATCTTTTCCGTCACCAGGCACGCGCCGACAGGGATACCACTGCCTAAAGATTTGGCAAGCGTGATGATATCCGGCACCACACCATCGCTCTCGTGGCTGCCGGCAAAGAACCATTCGCCCGTGCGCCCGACCCCGGTTTGCACTTCGTCGTAAATCAGAATGATGCCGCGCTCGTCACACAGTTCACGCAACGCGCGATAGAACCAAGGCTCAGCCATCTTCACGCCGGCCATTGATTGAATTGGCTCCAGCATGATCGCGGCAATTGAATCATCCGCCAGCGCGCGAACTGTTTTGATGTCACCAAATTCAGCCTTCAGGTGACCCGGAACGTTGGGTTTGCCGATCTCGCGATACTTGCCCAGGAATGTCGCGCTAATCGCGTCCGCAGTCCGCCCGTGAAAGCCGCCTCCGAAAGTAATTACATTCTCTCGGCCCGTCGCCATGCGAGCCATCCGCATCGCATTCTCGTTCGCTTCCGTTCCGGAGTTGCAGAAAAAAGCTTTTGCCAGCGATCCGGGCGCGACCGATACCAATTTCTGCGACGCCCGCGCACGCGCTTCCGAATAAACCAGATTGGAATAAAAGAGCAGCTGGCCTGCTTGATTCTTAATCGCACTCACGACGTGCGGATGGCAATGACCGGTGCCCGCAACGGCGTGACCGCCATAGAGGTCGAGATAACGCTCGCCGTCGTTGGTATAAATCCAGACGCCTTTGCCGCGCTCAGCCACAAGCGGCATCTTCTTATAAGTCGCGAGCTGGAATTGCTCTTCGATCGCTGTTACATCTTTCAAACTAATTCTCTGTTCTGCCTTCATCCTGCCCTCGTGCCGTTCGGCACTCTGCTTTCAGGTATCGCCAGCTCGGGCGCGATCCCGTCCGCATAACCAATGTCAAAAAGCATACCCTCCGACAGCTGACCCATCATCTTCTTCGGCTCAAGGTTGATAACGAATAATGCCTGATGGCCTTCGATTTCGCGCGGATTCTCGCGCTCTTGCTTCATGCCGGCGAGAATGCAACGCCGATGATCACCGAAATCAACCGTCAGCTTTAAGAGTTTGTCAGAACCTTCGACGTCCTCGACCGTTACAATCTGGCCGACCCGAATATCAATTCGATCGAGCTCGGCGAACGAAATGTTCGGCTTGATTGGAGCGGGCTTAAACTCTTCACTCATGGATTCGTTCCCACCAACATCAAGCCTGTCGTTTCGTCCAATCCAAACATTAAGTTCATGTTCTGCACTGCCTGTCCCGCGGCGCCTTTGACCAAATTGTCGATCGCCGAGAATGCAACTAAGTGACGACCGCGCGACGCGAATCCGATATCGCAAAAGTTCGTCGTCTTCACCCAGTTGATATCCGGGCTACCTTCCACCAGCCGCACGAAAAACGAATCGCGGTAAAACTCGGCAAACATCTCGCGCGCTTCGTTCACTTTGATCTCTCTTTTCATTTCGCAGTAAATCGAAGCAAATATGCCACGCGCGACCGGCAACGAATGCGTCATAAAGATAAGTTCATTGTTCCATTCGCCGAGGCTCTGCAATGCCTGCTCGATCTCCGGCACGTGTTGGTGAGTGAACGGCTTATAGGCATAAAACGAATTGCTGCGCTGTGGATGATGCGTATTCGCTGCAGCTTTGGCGCCCGACCCGGATGAACCGGTCTTCGCATCGACAATTACCCGGCAGGTAAGCAGATTGCTAGCCACCAGCGGCGCGAGGCCGAGCAGCGTAGCGGTCGCGAAACACCCGGGATTAGCGATGCAGCGCGCCACCTTGATCGCTTCCCGATTCGTTTCCGTCAGGCCGTACGCAAACTGCGTTTGCGCCTGCATGGCTGTGTGTTCGCGGCCATAGTGCTTTAAGAAGGATTCAGCATCGGTCAAACGAAAGTCTCCCGACAGATCAATCACCTTCACGTTTGCAGGCAGGCGCGGCGCGATCGCCATGGCTTGTCCATGCGGCAAAGCAAAGAGAACGCAGTCGAGATCGCCAAGACTCTCAATATCTTCAGGCGCTTTGATAAATTTCATCTCAGTCAGCCCGAGAAGATTTTTATGAACGTCGCTGACAGTTTTCCCAGCGTGTTCGTTCGCGGTGACGAACTCGATTTGGGCGTTGGGGTGAAGCAGCAGAATGCGCAACAGTTCCGATCCGCCATAGCCTGAGCCGCCGAAGATTGCCACCCGAAGTTTCGAGTTTCGAGTTTCGAGTTTCGAGTTCATGCCTTCCCGCTCCTTGACGTCACCGCGGAAAAGTCGTTCGGGCTCTCGGTTTCAAAACTTGAAACTCGAAACTTGAAACTCGAAACTCTATCTTTAACTATCTCGAACAACTTCGTTCCATTCCTTCGCACATTCGCTGCCGGTACATTGAACTCACGCTCGATGTAGTCTTCGCCCATCTTTGAATCAGTTACCGAGCCGGCAACGAGATCAACGTCGATGCCGCGGCGGCGAAACAACTCGATGCCTCCCCAGGCGCCTACATAATCCGACGCGCAAAAAATCAAAGCGGTCATCGCTGCGCGGATCTCTTCATCTTCAAAAACGGATTCGACTGAATAGCCGCCGAGGATTCCGTCGCCTAACTCAACCACGATCAAATCCGGATTGCTCTCGTTCAGCCGCCCAATGATTGCCTTTGCCACCGGCGCCAGGTCAGCCATATCAACCGTCGAAGGCAGACCGCAATCAAGAAAACTCGCCGTCGCAATTGCCCCGTGGTCCGACATGTTCAGCGTGTCGCGCAAACAAGCAACTCCCGACAACTTCGCGGCGGCGACCTTCCAACCGGCGCGCGTTCCCAACTGAATGATTTCAGTCGCCGCATATGTCTTGCCGCTGTTCATGCATGCTCCGGCGATGACAACCATTGGTGCAGTTGCTCCCAGCCGCTCGCGCAGAGGGAACGCCACATCCGCAATATTGATTAATGCGTCTCCACCGTTGGTCGCCAGACCGATCACTTCAACCTGAATCGCATCATTAAGACTCGAATGGTGGCCGCTGCACTTTCCAATGACGCCGCCGAGGTTCAGGAGATGCAGCGTGTCCCCGGTTTTAATAGTCTCAGGCACATCGCCGACAAAGCCTTTCAGCGCGCGTCGCCGGCCAAGGACGCCCACCACGACATCACCCGGATTCACTTTCGCCAGTCTGCCGGTGGGCAGCTCGAGCATGTTGTAGGTCGCGTTGTCGGTGAGCACGCGCACAACGACGACGTCGCCGGCGCGCGGCGCACCGTTCGCCGCAGTAATCTTCAGCGAACGCGAAAGCCCGAGCGGCGAGGTCGCCGATCCAATCTTGTCAACTTCGATGACTGAGATCTTGTCCATCGTTTTCAACCCCGTTCTGTTCGTTTCGAGGCGCTCCTCGCCTTCGCCTGCAAACCAACCAATTGCCGCGCGGTAGCCCGCATAGAACCATCAGCCTCGCTGGCCACCTCCCAGTCTTAATCTGAGCGCGTTGAGTTTGATAAACCCTTCCGCGTCGCGCTGGTTGTAAACCGTGTCGGCCTCGAACGTCGCAATCCGCTCGTCATAGAGTGAATTCGGCGACCGTCGACCGACCACAATTACATTGCCGCGATAGAGCTTCAGCCGCACATCCCCCGTCACCTTTCCCTGGGTTTCATCTATCGCTTTGCGCATCAATTCAAATTCCGGTGCGAACCAGAATCCATAGTAGACATTCTCGGCAAATCTCACCCCAAATGAATCGCGGAAGTGCATTACCTCGCGATCCATCGTGATTGATTCCAGGGCGCGATGGGCCGCCTGCAAAATCGTGACGCCTGGCGTTTCGTAAACCCCGCGCGACTTCATCCCCACGAAACGATTCTCGACCAGGTCGACGCGGCCGATGCCATGCTCGCCGCCGAGCTCGTTAAGCTTCGTTAAGAGCGTGACCGGATCCAGCTGCTCGCCGTCGATCGAGATTGGTTCACCTTTCTCGAATCCAATTTCAATGTATTCGGCTTCTGATGTTGCCTGCTCAGGCGAGCGCGTCATTTGAAAAATGTTTTCCGGAGGCTCGGCCCAGGGATCCTCCAGAATTCCGCCTTCATATGAAACGTGCATCAAGTTGCGATCGGTCGAATAAGGCTTGTCGATCGTCGCAGTGACGGGAATACCATGGGCTTCGGCATAGGCAATCAAGTCCGTGCGACCCGCAAATTCCCAATCACGCCAGGGCGCAATCACTTTGATGTCCGGTTGCAGTGCGTAATACGTCAACTCGAACCGAACCTGATCGTTTCCCTTCCCCGTTGCGCCGTGGGCCACGGCGTCCGCGTTTTCCGCGCGAGCGATTTCAATTTGTCGCCTGGCGATCACCGGACGAGCGAGCGAGGTGCCCATCAAATACACGCCTTCATAGATCGCGTTCGCCTTCACCGCCGTCCAGACATAGTCGCGTACGAACTCTTCGCGCAGATCCTCAATGTAGAGTTTTGATGCGCCGGTCGCTTTGGCTTTTTCTTCCAGACCTTCCATTTCGGCTCCCTGGCCCACATCAGCGCAGTAACAAATAACCTCGCACTGATATTGCTCTTTCAACCAGCGCAGCATTACAGAGGTGTCCAGTCCACCCGAGTATGCGAGAACGATCTTTTTGATTTGCTCTCTATTCATCATCAATTAGCCTGATTGATTCATTGTTTCATTGGATCATTGAATCAATGACCAAATGAAACAATTCCTCTCATCCAAACATCTCCCAAATCTTTTTCGTAGCTGAACGCTGCGTTTTCTGATCGCGAACGGCTATAAAGATCGTGTCTTCGCCCGCCAGCGTACCCACTATCTCGGGGATCGCCGCGTCGTCGATTTCGACGGCAACGGCAGAGGCGCGACCAGGCAAACATTTCGCGATGACCAGCACATCGCCGGCGACCTCGAGGCTGATCAAGCCTCGGGTCGAATCACCGTTAGCGTGCGGCAGGGAATAGCGGCCATGATGCTTTACCACGCCCAATTCTTCGAGATCGCGCGAGACACTCGATTGCGTCGCCGGAACCCCAGCGCGCTCCAACTGGGTGCGCAACGCCTCCTGCGTGCCAATAGGTTTCGCCCGAATCAAATTCAAAATCTTATTTTGCCGTTCTCGCTTGAGCATTCGTGTTCTTCCAACGCGCCCGCGCCGTCCAGGATTCAGACGCACTGAGATGCGGAATAGTTGCATTTTATCTGCATACTTGCATAAACTAGCCTAGTTATGCAGGCGACGTCAAGGCGACCCGTGGTCGCGTTGGCTTTGCCGATGATGCGAGTTGCAGGCACAATACCCGGCGATAACTTTGTGAGCGACCAAAACAGAAAACTTTGGGGTGGCCGATTCAAGGGCGAAGCTGATCCAGGCTTTACGGAATTCAATCGCTCATTTGGATTCGATCGCAGGCTGTTTGAGGTTGACGTCCGCGCCAGCATCGCGCATTGCGAAGGACTGGCCGCAGCGGGCGTGCTGAAAACAGAAGAGGCAAACCAGGTGAAATCAGCGCTGCGGCAAATACTTGAACGTGGGCTCTCGGACACCAGCTACCTGGATGACCCAGCCG
>DATISD010000137.1:0-3305 GCA_035469005.1 Pyrinomonadaceae bacterium
GCATTTCTGCGCAGCCGAATCGAGGCCGGCGACTTCCCTTCCGCTGTCTATCTTGTCGCTGAAAACGGTAATGCAATCTTTGCGGACGCCCTCGGCGATGCTGTGCGCGAGCCGGAGTCTCACCCGGCAACGCTGCAAACAATTTACGACCTGGCATCTCTGACTAAGCCTCTGATCACCGGACTGCTTTGTGCTCAATTGATTGAGCGAAGCGAACTGGCCCTCGACAATCCTATCGCCAATTATCTTCCCGAGTTTGATCGGCCCGGCAAGCAGGCGATCACGATCCGCGATCTGCTCACGCATACATCTGGCTTGCCTGCATGGCGGCCCCTTTATCTGTTGACGAACGGAGCGAAAGAAGCTGTTCTGTCAGCCATCGCCGCCGAGCCACTTCAATCCCAGCCCGGGGAGCGCGTAACTTACAGCGATCTCGGATTTATCACTCTCGGCCTCCTGCTGCAACGATTGAGCGGGCAAACGCTCGACACTCTCGCGCAAAAGCAGATCCTCGAGCCTCTTGGTTTGCAGCACACGTTTTTCAATCCAGCCATCGCCGCGCGCACTGGCGTCGCGGCATGCGAAACTGGTAACGCTTACGAACGCGATATGTGCGAACGCGATTTCGCGGGACGATCCTTCGCCGACTGGCGCAACGAAACCATCTGGGGCGAGGTGCATGACGGCAATGCCTATTTTCTTGGCGGTGTTGCCGGCCACGCCGGATTGTTTTCAACCGTGACAGAAACTATGCGATTGGCTAATCAGTTCATTGGTTCGCAGTCTCAGTTATTGAAGACGGCAACGTGCGAGTTGTTCCGCCAGAATATGACTGAGGGATTGAACGAAGCCCGATCGTTCGCCTGGCAGCTCGCCTCAACCAGGGACTCGACAGCCGGACCAAGTTTGCCCCCCGACGCCTTTGGCCATACCGGATTCACGGGAACCAGCTGCTGGATCGACGCTGGGCAGGAACGAGTCTTCATCCTCCTGACCAACCGAACCCATAATCGTGCCCTGCCTTTTGCCAATATCAACAACGCCCGCCGTGAATTCCACCAGCTGGCAGTCGACGCTCTTACTGCTCGCTGAACGAGCACACCTTGGATGACACGCATCAAACTGTGAACGCCGGATCGCGCGTCGCACGGTTGCGAAATTTTTTCAGTCTTGAGCGGAATGTCACGGCCGCTTCGGGCGCTGTGTTTCTGCTCGGTTTCGGCGAAGAGCTCTGGAAAAAATTCCTGCCCAAGTATCTGGAGGCTCTCGGCGCGAGTGTTCCAGTCATTGGACTATTCGGGACAGCAGAAGATTTTCTCGATGCGGTTTATCAATATCCGGGTGGCTGGATTGCCGATCGATTCGGAAGACGCAACGCCTTTTTCCTTTTTCTTGGACTCGCCTGCGTAGGTTATGTGGTCTATCTATTCGGCGTGTCCTGGCCGTTTGTATTTGTCGGATTGGCCTTCGCGATGGCCTGGCAGAGTATGGCCTCACCAGCGATCTTCGCAATCATTGGTGACGCCTTGCCTCCTGAAAAGCGAGCGATGGGCTTCTCGATTCAATCAATCCTCAAGCGTGTACCAATTGTGATCGCGCCGCTGATTGGGGGTGTGATCATCACTTCGCGGGGGATAATCAGCGGCGTTCGAATAGGGTTGTTAGTGACCCTGCTGATCGCGTTTATGACTGCGGTGCTGATCTGCTTTATCAACATCAACCGCGAAGCTCACACTGCCATAAACATTTTTGGCGTATGGGAGTCGCTGCGCATTAATCTCAAACGGCTGCTCGTGTCAGATATATTCATTCGAACCTGTGAAGGGATGGCCGACGTTCTGGTTATTCTTTACGTTACGAATGTGCTGCACGTGTCGATGGCAAGATTTGGGACGCTGTTGGCGATCCTGTTTGCCACCACGCTCTTGATTTATGTTCCGGCGGCGAAAGCCGCCGATCGCGTGGGACGGCGACCGTTTATCATCGCAACCTTCTGCGCTTTCGCGCTCTACCCACTCGCGGTTATCAGCGCACACGATTTTCCGGGCCTCGTAATCGCATTCATCATTGGAGGATTGCGAGAAATCGGCGAGCCGGCTCGCAAGGCGATGATTGTAGATTTCGCCGAGCCGAAACTTCGCGCTCGCAGTGTCGGGCTTTATTATCTGCTGCGGAGCCTGGCTATAACGCCTGCTGCGGCCATTGGTGGCTTGCTTTGGAAGTTTTCGCCGCAAACACCGTTCATAATAGCCGGAATCTTTGGGATCGCCGGAACCTTTATTTTTATCGGTACCGTGCGCGAGCCTCGGGGCGAAACATAATTTTTTGGCCCTCAATAATCGATTCTTGTAGTAAGATAGCCGCCTGCTCCCAACCTGCTCCCCGAACGCGCTTAGATCAAGACATGAAATACGCTTCGCCAAAGATCTCGTTCGTCTTGCTGCTGGCTATCTCTGTCTCGTCGTTTGGCGGGCTTACACAAGCGCAGAACCCCGCCGATCGTGCAACCAGCGAAGGCTCCAGTCGATGGCCCGTGGAAAACAGTTCGGTTGTCAAAACGGGCGGCGAAAGATCATCGACGTCCACTTCATCGAACGAGCCGGTGATGCGGATCGCGCTGTCGACCAGCACCGGAGCCGCGACTATCTCCACTACCGCGCAGCTGGTAAATGCTTCGGAGTTCAGCGGCGAGTCGCAACCGCTCGAAACCGCGCGTGTTCGGGTTGAGTCGCGCTCTTTGTCTGCTCCGCGGGTGACTGAGGACCGCACCTGCGAGATTGAGCTCGCGCGCGCGTTGTCGCGCGATGATGCCGATCGATTAGTCGAATCAATCCACGAGCTGGCTGACGAGAACGCGCGAGTTGTTCCTGAGCCCGAAAGCAAGTGGAAAGTTCTGATCTCAAAGCCCTCCAAACCTGAAGCCGAGGATACGAAAGCAAAGCTTGAAGACGCGGGCTTTGAAGTACTGAGCTCGAAAGAAGTTCAGAATCAGAGCCCGACAGTTAATTCGAACTCGCCGGCGATCGCCGGGTCCGGAGTCAACAATTCAACAAGATTGAGACTCACCTCGCGGCCCGCTGCGCCGACACGGGAGTTGATTGCTTTTGCTCGCGGCACAGCGCCATCTTTTCGTTCCAGCGCGCCATTGATATTTGCTTCCAGCGACGAGAAGAATGCACCGGTACGTTTCAACGAAAAGCCCTACCGCGGCAAGATCGAAGTATTTGCCAACACGCACGGCACTGTCACCGTGGTGAACGTCATCGGCCTGGAAGATTACGTGCGCGGGGTCGTGCCGAACGAAC
>DATISD010000138.1:0-2106 GCA_035469005.1 Pyrinomonadaceae bacterium
GTTTGTAGCGCAGACTGTCTAGTCTGCGTGCTGACGAAGAGGGCGCAGACTAGACAGTCTGCGCTACAATCAAGCTTGAATCTTAACCATACGTGGCTTAGCATCACGCTCATAGACGATTGTGAACAAAAGGACGATGAAATAATTTTGGAAATGGATGAAGAGACCAAGCGACTGGCGGAAGAAGTCGGCACGGCCATCAACGAATCGGTTCAGCAATCGGCCAGCGTCGCCGCCGCGATCGAGCGCTTACGAGAAGCGGGTTTTGAGATGGAGTTGACGCTGAAGCTCGAGATCGGCCTGCGACCTCACGCGATGGAAGACCAGCCCTCGAGCGAAACCAGCGGCAGCTTTGAGTTCACTGAGGAAGACCTGCGCGTGTTGCGATCGATGAAGATCAAGACTGAGCCGGCGGAAGAGTAATGTCGCGCAAGTTGTTAACTTGCGGAGGTCTTCAGGCGGATTGCGCTCGGTGATCGCGCCGTAGGCGCGAAAATTTATAGAACCAGGCTCAATTCAAAAAGAGATTGCCCGCGAAATCGAATCACGTTTCGATTTCGCGGGCTTAACATTTGGGACCAGATTCGTATCTATAAACATCTCGTGCCTACGGCACGAAGAAGACGGCGCTTGGGTGCCAAGACGAGCCTTAAACTACTCCGGCGTTTCTTTACTGTCGGTGAGCGACTGTTGCCGCAGGGCCGCCGCTCCAATCAGGCCACCCATACCCATCGATTCCACGGCGCTGCTGGGCACCAGCATCAAGGCGCCTTTCTCTTTCAGTCCTTCATAGAGCATGTTCATCGCGCGCAGGTGCAGTGCCGTCGGATTGTCGCGATACGATTCTGCAGCATGGGCGAAACGGGCGGCGATTTCGACTTCGGCTTCGGCGAGAATCACGCGCGCGGCCTTCTCGCGTGCGGCTTGGGCTTCGCGTGACATCGCGTCTTGCAAGGCCGCAGGGATGATTACGTCGCGCATCTCGACCGATTGCACAGTCACGCCCCAGGGGTTCGAACGCTCGTCGATCAGTTTTTGCAGTTCGTCTTCGATCCGTTCGCGCCCGCGCAGGAGATCGCTCAACGAAGTCCGGCCGATGATGTCGCGCAAGGCAGTTTGGGCCGCCCAACTAACAGCCTGCGGGTAGTTCTGGACTTCGAGCGCTGCCTTCTCTGGATCGTAAACCATCCAGAACAGCACGGCATCGACATTCACCGGGACTGTGTCGCTGGTCAATGTTTCCTCGGCCGCAAACGCGGTCGTGATGACGCGCTGGTCCACCCACGCCGGGACTGTATCGATAAAGGGAACGATCCAGAACAGCCCCGGGCCTCGCAGACCGACATACTTACCCAAACGGAGGACGACCGCGCGTTCCCACTGTCTGGCGATCTTTGGTGATTGCGCCAGGAGCAGTCCCAGTAAGACACCGAGTATGGCCCCAACCGGATTGAGAGTTACCAGGGTTGCCAGGGCGCCGAGAGCTGCCGGCGCGAGAAATCCGAGCGCGGCAATGACATTGATGCGGGGCGCATTGGGCGAGGGCAGACTGCTGCGGTTATCGATCAGTTGAATATTAGCCATGATTCTCTATTCTCCTTCTTGCGAGTAGCGCAAGCTGTTAGCTACGGCATCTCTCATCCGCGTCGTAAACTAACAGTTTGCGTTACTTCCTGCGTCTCTTTTCGAGGTGCTCAATTACATCGTCGAGCGTGAACCCGTGCCTGTGTGTCTCCGCCACAAAATGATCCGACAACTCGCGCAGACGGCGCTCGCGATCGCGACGGCTGGTCGCTTCGTTGGGCCGCGCCGTGACAAAAGTTCCCACGCCTCTGCGCGTTTCCACCACGCCGCTGCGTTCTAATTCCGTATAGACCTTGGCGACGGTATTGGCATTGATGCGCAAATCGACCGCCAATTGCCGCACCGTCGGCAACTGGTCGCCCACGTTCAATCTTCCAGTCGCGATGGCGAACCTGATCGAGCGTTCGAGCTGGTGATAAAGCGGGGTCGGATGTTGTGTGTCTATCTGGAACATCAAGTTTCACCATTGTACTACGACAATGGAACAAGTAAAGTTTCGGGGAGTGGTGAGTAAAGTTTTGG
>DATISD010000139.1:0-7362 GCA_035469005.1 Pyrinomonadaceae bacterium
ATGCTCGGCGGCAAAGTCACGATTGATTGGGTCGGAGCTTTCTGATTTTGGGCCTGCGCCCAGACAAGACCAGAGAGGACGGCGACAATCAGTGCTATTTGCCGTTTTGGCGATTGCATCTCTAAAGGTTTCACTGACACGGCCGGTCGATTGGGCTCTTCACATATTTGCCGTTGTCGTCGTAGAAGGCGCGATTCACACAGCTCTGAAGTTGATATTCCGAGCCGTCGTACCGGTAGGTTCGCAAAATAGTTTCCATCGCCGAGGCATGACTCTCGCTGATTACGTCGCGATAACCTTTGGCTGATTCTTGTCCGGCCCTGACTTTGGTCGATCCGGTCCCTTTCAAAAGCAACTCATAGCGGTTGCCGGTTTTTCGATAAATCCAGAACAGGCAGTTTTGGGCGCCGCAGAGACAAAGGCCTGAACCTCTGACCAGAATCTGCCGGCTATGATCGGCGGTAAGTTGAATTGGTTGGACATGAACAGACTTACTCAGAGCGCCATTTGTGACGACGCAATCGCGGTCTTCTTTATCGAGAATGTCGAGCAGCTCTTTCGGCGCGTTTAAGCGCGCTCGAGTCTGACCATGACTGACGGTTGCAAAAATGGAAATCAGAAACGCGCTGGTTATGAGAATTCCGATCGATTGAATTCTTATCTTGTCGCGCATGGTTTTTCGGCCCGCACGCCTCCGGCGTGCAATCTTTCTGATCCCGTATCTAGCAAGCACGCCCGAGGCGTGCGTACCATTAACCTTTCAGGATCGTTCGCAGAGCATTCAAAGCAGTCTCGATTCCGGCGCGCGAAACGTCGAAGTGCGTGACCATCCGAATTGATGATCCAAAGCCGGAAGCGAGTACATCGTGCTCTCGTAATTGCGCACAAATCGCACCGGCCGACTGGCCGGTGCCCGCTACGTCGAAGATGACGATGTTGGTGGCCACCTTTTCAGGATCGATCTTTATGCCGGGAAGTTCAGCCAGGCCCTCGGCCAGCAGCTTTGCGTTGGCATGATCTTCAGGCAGACGCTTTGGCGATTCTTCCAGAGCAATCAAACCGGCAGCTGCCAGCACGCCGGCCTGGCGCATGCCACCGCCAAGTACTTTCCGAACCACGCGCGCTTCGTCGATGAAGGCCTTGGTTCCGAGCAGCATCGATCCGACGGGCGCACCCAACCCTTTCGACAAACAAAACATTACCGAATCGGCAGGCCGCGCGAGGTTGGCGACGGATTCATTGAGCGCCGTCGCGGCATTGAAAATCCGCGCACCGTCCAGATGCACCGGCAAATTGTTTTCGTGAGCCCGGGCGCAGATGTCTTCGGTCCGCTCGCGCGTGAGCAGCGATCCACCGGCGAGATTGTGAGAATTTTCCAGGGCTATGAGACCGGTCGGCGCCACATAATAGGCGGTGTTGTGATGCAGCGCGCCGGCAATTTCGTCCCAGGTCAGAATGCCGCTCCCGTCGTTGCTCTTCACGGGTCGCGCCAGGACGCCCGCGAACGCGGACATGGTCGCCATCTCGAAATTGTAGATGTGGCCGCGCTCTTCAATGATCACTTCCTGGCCGTGCCTGGTGTGAATCTTTACCGCCGTCTGGTTTCCCATCGAGCCGGTGGGAACAAAGATCGCCGCATCCTTTTGGAAAATTTCAGCGGCGCGTTCCTGCAAACGATTTACAGTTGGATCTTCACCGTAAACATCGTCGCCGACTTCGGCCTCAGCCATTGCTCGCCGCATCGCGGGCGTGGGTTTGGTGACGGTATCGCTGCGCAGATCGATCATAGTTGGTGGCACAGACTTTAGTCTTTGAGTTGTAACGAACCGAGCACAGACTGGAAGTCTGTGCCACTTGGAACGCGGCAACTTTATCACAAAACAATCAGCCTTGATTGCGGAAAGTCAGGTAGGGTCTTAGTGCGCTGAGGGCGTTAGAGGACCGACTTCAATTGTGCATTCTCCGGGTAAACAAAAAGCCCAACTGAAGTTGGCGCATTCTTGTCAGTATTAACTGTCGCATGGCATTCTTGATTGCAGATGTTAGTTGAGAGCAAAACCAGGACTCGCCTGCTGCGCCGAATGGGTGAAGCGATCGAGGATTTTCGCATGATCGAGGACGGCGATCGGGTCATGGTCTGTCTTTCAGGTGGTAAGGACAGTCACGCCCTGCTGGATCTGCTAATCGACGTGCAAAAGCGCGCACCGGTTAATTTCGATCTGTTGGCGGTCAATCTCGATCAGAAACAGCCGAACTTTCCGGCGGACGTGCTGCCAAAATATCTCACGGAGCGGGGTGTCGCGTTTCGGATCGTCGAACGCGACACTTATTCAATTGTGAAGCGACTGGTCCCGGAAGGAAGAACTTCCTGCGCGGTTTGTTCCCGCCTGCGGCGCGGCATTCTTTACAACATTGCGGTCGAAGAGGGTTGTTCAAAGATCGCTTTGGGCCATCACGCCGACGACATCATCACGACCTTTCTGCTGAATCTCTTCTATGTCGGAACATTGAAAGCAATGCCGCCGGTACTGCGGTCCGACGATGGCCGCAACACGATTATTCGTCCGCTGGCGTACTGTCGCGAAATCGACCTTGCGGAATTCGCGGCTGAGGCTCAGTTCCCGATCATTCCCTGCGACTTGTGCGGCTCGCAACCAAACCTGAAACGCGCGCGCATGAACCGGCTGATTGAAGATCTCGAAAAAGAAATTCCCAATGTGCGCGCCTCGATGCTGACTTCGCTCGGCAATGCTGTACCGACACATCTGCTCGATCCGAACCTTTTCGATTTCAAAAAACTCTCAGCCACGAGTGGTGATGTGGAAGCGGAATTGGACCTGGCATTGGGACATACTGACGGTGAGCCCGCGTTGGTGGCGATTGCCTGAAACTGAGGTCATCAGTACCGGGAGCGGTAGCGACCGGGTCTGATGTGACGTCGCGAATCGCCAGAGCCCCACCCGGTCGCTGCCGCTCCCGGTGCTGACTACATGACGCCGGTTGTGATTAAATCCTGCGGATGGCGACCACCAAAAAGCGTGAACTCGATTTCAAAGACTTTCCTCCCGGGACAGTCACGGAATTCACGACGCTCGTTTGTCTCGCCTGCATCTTCGACATTTTCACCAAACAACTCAGCCTGGCGCCGCGCACCGCTTTTTCCGAAATCAAACGTCACACACCGACGACTGAGGAACTGACCAGCCGCAGCGCGACGCGTCCTTACTTTGACAGCGACGAGAAACATCCACATTGTCCATACTGTGGTTCAGCGAAGCGTTGGCTTGCCCGGTTTGACACTTATTGCGTCGAAGGCGGCAAGACGACTGACGCCGCACGCCGGGCGTTGATTAAGAAGCTGCCAACGGCGGGCGATCAATTTGTGGTTGTGGAAAAGAAGTCCGATTCGCGCGCCGTGCTGTTTGAATGGCTGTACACACTCGGTCTTAATCTCGACTTGAACGACGAGCGATGGCTGCTCGACGCCACGCGAAACTATTTGGAACGTCGCGAGCCAAAAACCAACTGGCAGGAAGTCTTCGAACAGGTGCGCGTCGTGCGTCGCTCAAATCGTCTGGCGGAAGGTTGGGAACGCGACGGTGCGCGTTTGTTTCTGGCGCCAAAGATTTATGGCGAAGCGATCCTGATTCAATATCTGGTTAGCCGCTCGCACGCGCACGGGGGACTGACGCTCGAAGGCCGGCTGACTTTGATGGAATTGATTCGCCGCCTGCGTTACATCGGTTATCTCGATCAAATCGGAATCAACGAGCGCGAACCGGGTGAGGTCTTCGAGAAGCTGATAGATCATCTGGCAGCAACCCACGACTGGTCACGGGTCACCTCCGCGGGAAAAGGAGTCAGTACGGGGAGCGGCAAGGGAAAGCGAATCAGTACCGAGAGCGGTAGCGACCGGGTTGTTAAGAAACGAGCGTCCAAAAAATCATCAAAGGGCCTCCAGGCAAAGACCACCCAACCCGAACCGGACGAGATCATCAGCGAACCCGTCAAACTCTATTACCTGATCGATCGGCGAGATTTTTTGGAGAAAGCCAGGAGCGTCTACGCGGCTTACGCGTGATATCGTTTTCCAGAAAGATCGCGAAGTTACAGAACCGCGAGCGATAGCGAGCGGGATAAGGATGCAGGCCGGGTTCTTCGCTCGATGGCAAGCGTGAATTTCTTTTCCGAAGGAGAGTAGCCTCTTGATCCCGCTCGCTACCGCTCGCGGTTCTGTACCGGACCGGTGAACCGAACTTGTCAGGCAAAGGGCCTGTGCCTCCGAAAATCAGGCCTGGCGGTCACGAATAAAGTCCGCAATTGAAATCAACAGTTGCGTTGAACAGGAAACGGTCGCCAACGCTTCACCCGCGCGCCGGTGAACTACGTCAACCCGTTCGCGAGTCACGGCAATTCCATACAAAGAAGGAAAAGTTGCTTTGCTTGCCCGCGCATCCTTGCCGGGTGTCTTGCCCAGGTCCTCAGCCGTTGCCGTTACGTCCAAAAGATCATCGGTGATTTGAAACAGCAGGCCGAGGTTCGTCGCATATTCGGTAACCGCGGCCAGTTCCGGTTTCTTAGCTCCCGCGATCATCGCTCCGCATCGCACAGCGGCACGAATCAACGCGCCCGTCTTGTGTTGGTGAATGCGTTCCAGTTCTTTGCCGGTCACTTGGCGTGATTCAGCGTCGAGATCGAGCGCTTGTCCCGCAACCATTCCTTCCGGAGTGCCGGCCGCGCGCGCAATCTCAGAAATCAATTGAATACGAAGTGCGGCCTCGAGCTGTTCGTCACCGGCAATGGTTTGAAACGCCAGCGCCTGCAACGCGTCGCCGGCGAGAATCGCCGTGGCTTCGTCGAACTTCACGTGACAAGTCGCCCGGCCTCGCCGCAGCTGGTCATCGTCCATCGACGGCAAGTCGTCGTGAATCAGCGAATAAGTGTGAATCATCTCCAGCGCGCAGGCGCTGCCCAGCAGTCGTTCGACGTTGGCGCCGAACGTCTGGCCCACCGCGAGCAACAACGCCGGCCGGAAACGTTTACCACCGGCAAAAACACTCCAGCGAATCGCAGCGTGCACGCGGGCAGGTTCGTCAGTCTCTCTGGGAATTAATCGATCGAGCTCCGTGTCGACAGGAGCGCGGCAGGAAGCAAAGAATTCGCGCGCATCGGTTGCGTAGGGAACATTAACCACAGGTCACAGAGAAGATTCAAGAAGCCGCCTCGTCCGACGGTTCGGTTTCAGGCTCAAAAGACTTCACCGCGGGCCGGCCCTGATTGTCGCGCATGAGAATTTCGATGCGACGCTCGGCCTGGTTCAGGCGCTCCTGGCATTCGCGAGAGAGCTTCACACCCTGCTCAAACAGCTCGAGGCTTCGCTCCAGAGGCAGTTCACCCTGCTCAAGTTCGCGCACTATAAGCTCGAGTTGCTCCAGGGACGACTCAAAGGATTTCGGTTTGTCGTTCGGCATCTAGTGCTACTTCGCTAACTTGTCCAGCTGCTTGCGAATTTCATCCTGAACCTGTGAGCCATTCGCCGGCAGGTTTTTTACGACCGCGTCGGCGACCATCGTGGCCAACTTATCGTCCTGCACGGCGACGATTCGCCAACGATTCTCCTCAGGCTGCATTGTAAGCTTAATCACCTCACCTTTGATATTCACGGTTGCTGAGGCGGAATTGTTTTCCTGCTTGATGTCGGCGAAGTAAGGAACGCCCAGCGCCACGATGAACAGAGGTTTTCCTTTGGCCACCGCAGTCAATTCGCGAAGTTGATTTATCAATTGTTCATGTAGCGACTCTTTCATTTTGGCGGAAATCGTCGTTGTGGCGGCGCCGGCCTGGGTCGACCAAAGCGAGGCAGCCAGCGACGAGCCAGCCGTCTTTTCGCGAACCTGGGAAACAAAGTCAGCGCTGATCTTGTCCGTGTCGATCATCTTGTCGACAGTCACCGTGTCGTTGCGTTGCACGGCGTCGACCAGCAGCGCGAGTGAATAAGCCGGGCCCTTTTGGAAGTTTCGCCACCAAAAATATCCGCCTGTGCTGGAGGCCCCGACGATCAGAAGCAGGACAACGGCGACAATCAGCAGCACCCTGCCTAATCTGCCTCGCGACTTTTTGGGCCGGGGCGAATCCAAATTGATAACGATGCGATTGCGTTTCATTTGACGTTCGTTCCTTCGACGCGACAATCCAAACTGCCTTTCCAAAGACGCAGCCGCACTTCATCGCCGGCTGTCATCGTGCTCGCCTCGCGAACCACCTGACCTTGCGCGTTGTGCGCGATCGCATATCCGCGCTCCAGAACTTTCAGCGGCGACATCGCATCCAAAGCGGCAGCCGCCACGCCTAACTGTTGGCGCGCGGCTTTGATCCTGCTGTTTATGCCGGCGTCGCGCGCCTTGTTAAGTGATTCGAAACGCGCGCGCGCAGCAGACACCATTGAGCGTAGACGCGCCGGCGAAAGACTGTGAGCCGCCGCTGTTAAATGACGATGATAGTTTTGCAGGCCGCCGGTAATTGCCGTTTGCATTCGATAGTCGGCGGCGTCGACCGCGTTTGCCGCACTCCGGAGTCGCGCGGTTACCGAATCAAACGCTGGTGAAAGTGCCAACTCGTGCACTTCGTTTCGCGCGCCGGCGATGCGATAGCGCATCGATCGCGCCAGGGTTGCGGTCAAAGCTGCCAGTCGTGAGCATAACTCTGCTTCGTGCGCGGCTACGATTTCAGCTGCGGCCGACGGTGTCGGCGCTCGCAGGTCAGCCACAAAGTCGGCGATCGTGAAATCTGTTTCATGACCAACGGCCGAGATCACCGGAATCGTCGAACTGCGAATCGCGCGCGCCACCACTTCTTCGTTGAAGGCCCAGAGGTCCTCAATCGATCCTCCGCCGCGGCCAACAATTATCACGTCTACGCCGGCCTCGAGATTACTTTCGCGCAGCGCGCGCTGATGATGTTCGTTCAGGAACCTGATTGCCCGGACGATCTCGTGCGCAGCGATGTCTCCCTGGACGCGGGCGAACGCGAACAAGACGTGTACCGTGCGTGTGCGTCGCGAGATGACGTTCAGAATGTCGCGCAGCGCGGCGCCATTGGCCGAAGTCACGACGCCGACGCGACGCGGAAATATTGGGATCGCCCGCTTCAACTCCTGCGCGAACAGGCCTTCAGCCTGCAAGCGCGCTTTCGTTTGCTCGAACGCGAGTTGCAACGCTCCGGCGCCGACCGGCTCAAGCGACTCGACGATTAATTGGTATTCGCCTTTCGGCTCGTACACGCTCAAACGCCCGCGCGCACGCACCTGCATCCCATCCTCGAGGCGAAAGCGAATTCGCTGGTTACTGCTGCGATAGCAAGCTG
>DATISD010000140.1:0-2747 GCA_035469005.1 Pyrinomonadaceae bacterium
TCGTGCGCGCTACCGGAGGGCTGGACGACACGGTCCAGAATTTCGACCCAAAAACGTGCACAGGAACAGGATTTAAGTTTACGCCCTACTCGGCCGCGGCTATGCTTGAAAAAATACGCGAAGGGCTTTACTTTTATAATCAATCCGAGGCTTGGGCGACGATTCAGAAGAATGGAATGGCGGTAGACAATTCGTGGTCCGCCGCAGCTAAGAAGTATCTTAAGTTTTATGACCAGGTGCTCGCTTTGTAGGCACAGTGATTCAGCAGTCATAAATAGAATTTCAACAAAGGTAAGAACAAGGAGCTTTTTCAATGAGTGAACACGTAAAAGAAACCAGTGACAGCGGATTTGAGAATGATGTGCTCAAGTCGTCCCAGCCAGTGCTGGTCGATTTTTGGGCGGCCTGGTGCGCACCGTGTCGCATGCTGGCGCCAACTGTCGAAGCTGTCGCCGAAAAATACGCTGGTAACGCCCGGGTAATGAAACTGAACGTTGACGACAACCCGTCCGTTTCTCAACGCTTCGGAATTAAAGGTATTCCGACTTTGATTCTTTTTAAAAACGGGAAAGAGGAAGAGCGCGTGGTGGGTGCTACTTCGGAAGCTGCGATTTCTCGCATGCTGGATAAGCACATCGGCGCTGCAACCGCCGCCTAATCAGTAATTCGTTTTTCACAACCGTTGGGCGCGGTTACGTTTTCTGTTAGCGCAGCCGCGCCGGTTTTGTGTCCAGTTATTGAATCTCAACTCTGGAATCTGAAATTCCGATTTCTGACTTCCGATCTCTGACCTCTGTCATATGGTCATTGCTGTCATAGGCGCCCAGTGGGGCGACGAAGGTAAAGGCAAGATTGTCGATCTGCTCGCCGAGCGGTTCGACATTGTCGTCCGCTATCAAGGCGGGCACAACGCCGGACACTCCGTCCAGATCGGCAACCAGTCCTTCGTGCTTCATCTCCTGCCATCAGGAATCGTGCACGAGGGCAAGACCTGTGTTCTCGGCAATGGCATGGTGATCGATCCCAAGGCGTTCTTTGAAGAAGCGGACCGTCTGATGGCCCAGGGCGTGAGCGTCACGCCGGACCGCGTGAAAGTCAGCTCGCGCGCGCATCTGATTTTGCCCTACCATCGCGCGCTCGATCACACCAGCGAGGAACGCCTCGGCAACGAAAGAGTCGGCACGACGCTTCGCGGCATCGGCCCGGCCTACGAGGATAAAGCCGGCCGGCGCGGTTTGCGCGTTGCTGATGCGCTCGTTCCCGAAGTGCTGCGTTCTCGGATCGAACGAAATCTGGAAGATGCCAATCGAATCATCGTCGCTTACGGGGGCGAACCTCTCGAAGCGAAAACGATCATCGACGACACCTCCGCGATGGTTGAGCGATTGGCGCCATTCATTTGCGATACGACGCATTTCCTCAACGTCGCCGCCGCCCGCGGCAGTACAATCCTGCTCGAAGGCGCCCAAGCGACACTCCTCGACGTCGATCATGGAACTTACCCCTTCGTCACATCTTCGAGCACGGTCGTTGGCGGCGCACTGGTGGGAACCGGCTTAGCGCCGAAACATCTGGCGGGCGTGCTGGGAATCGTCCGCACGTACACGACTCGGGTAGGCGAAGGACCATTTCCGACGGAAATGCTGGAAAGCGAGGCCGAGTTGGGCCAATTGATTCGCGAGCGTGGCCGCGAGTACGGCGCTTCAACCGGCCGCCCACGGCGCTGCGGCTGGTTCGATGCGTTCGCTACGCGCTACGCCGCTGAGATTAATGGATTCAGTTCAGTGGCCTTAACGAAACTCGACGTACTCGACGCGCTCGATGAGATCAAGGTCTGCGTCGGGTATAACCTGGATGGCAACAAGTGCGATTCCATGCCCTCGGTGTCACAGGACCTGCGCCGCGTCGAACCTGTGTATGAGACATTGCCGGGCTGGAAGTCATCCACGCTGGGCGTTACAGACTTGCACGACTTGCCACGTTACGCGCGCGAGTACATCAACTTTCTTTCAAATCATATCGGGGTGGAAATCGGTTTGGTGTCAACCGGTCCCGAACGCTCGCAAACGATCATCGTGCGCGAATCGGCGCTGGCGAAATGGATAAGAGGATAAAGTCCAAAGTCCAAGGTCCAAAGTCCAAGGTTAACTTGAAACTCCAAACTCGAAACTCTAAACTGTCTTCCTCGTGGGCCGATAGCTCAGTTGGTAGAGCAACTGGCTTTTAACCAGTGGGTCGCAGGTTCGAGTCCTGCTCGGCTCACCACTTTCAAGTTCACTGCGGTAGTCCAATGCGGCCGACAAGATTCACAAAACGCGGATCGGACCTCAGCGGATCAAGATTAGGCGCCACTTTGAGGTACATGATCATAAAGTGACGCTGCGCGTGAGCTTGAACCAGCCAATCAAGCGCGCGGTCTTTCTCTCCGAGCTGTGCGAGTATCTCGGCCATCTCAAATGCCGAAAGTTGGTCTTGTTTCGATTCTTCGATCTCGAGCTCAAGCCTTTTTTGCCAATATAGCCTGCTGTTGGTAGTAGACGCAGCGATCCGCAGAGCCGCGGTGTCTCGCGTTTCACGGCTGAGGATCTTTCTGCGCTTCTGCCGAGCGGATATCGCCTCCCTGTACATTCCCTTCTGATCGTAAGAGCGCTTGAGGTACTCATACGCTTCGGCGAAATTGGGATCCATTTCGATCACCTTAAGGCACTTCGCTATTGCGCCATCGAAGTCGCGGGCAAAGTACAATA
>DATISD010000141.1:0-12911 GCA_035469005.1 Pyrinomonadaceae bacterium
GGTTGGAACGGATCGCCGAATTGCCGCAGCGCGGCCACCAGATTGCGATAGAGATCGGAAGTGGGCTCGATGGGAATGTCGTCCGCGCCGGCAATCGTAACGTGGACTAGTTCACTCTGGCCGTCGGCAAGCCGCGCCGCGGCAGCTTTGCCGATGCCGGCAAAGGTGCGCGCAAAATCCGCGTAATCCTGAGTGGAAACCAGTCGGTCGAGCGCGGTTACGGCAAGGGGCGCGTTTTCCCGTGCCTGATCGCGGCTTTCTTTGTCTGCTCCGCCTGACGCGCGCAGGGGATTAATCACTTCCTTGACGCCGTAAGGACGCGTCATCAACAGACTTATCTGTTCCGCATTCACATTACCCGCTTTGCCGATGCCGTTGCGGTATTCGGCGCGAAGGTTTTCGCGTCCAGTCGGCGGGCGCGCGCCGTGTTCACCGTTGCCGAAGATGATTGTCGTTTGGGCGTCGTCGTTAGCGCGAGTGACGAACTTGCGATCGGCCGGGATTGATCCGGCAAGAGAATTTGTTTCATGCCATTGCACATCGTTAACGTAGAGTTTCAAAGTGCTCTCCACGCCTTGCGGATTTGGCGCGGCGACAAAGGTCAGCGGTGGCTGCTTGAGCGTAAATGACTGGAGCGCCTGACTGGCGTCGCCGCTGCCGAGTACTTCTTTGCGCGTCTCGCCGTGCGTCGCCTTCACGACGTTGCCGTAGATGGTTGCCGAGTCACGGCGATAGCAATAAGAAAGCGGTTTAGCGAAACGAACAAAAGTGTGAGGTTTCTCTGCCGGCAAGCGAACTTTCGACTTTTGACCGGTTATTTTGGTGGAAGGCTCCGCGTCTTCAGTCGAAAGATCCTGAATCACCTCCGCGAGCATCACTAGTTCACTCGCCTTGATACCGGGAACAGAAGCTACGGTGTTGGATCGGTTCGGATCGGGAACCTTGATGTCGGCGCGCTCGCCGGAAACGATGGCCCAACGCCCCGATTTTAGATCCGCGTACCAACCGTCAAGCTCGATCCAATTCGTCGATCCACCGCAAATGTCGTCCTCAATCGATGCCTCTGCGAGGGGCAGCTCTTCGCTTTGCGCGTAAACAATTGTTCCCCGCAGGACCGCAAAGTCGCGGTCGTATATTCCCTGCTCGAAAGAATCATCTGCTCCTGCCGCGACCACTGGAATTGGTGGCGGTTCTGGCTTAAACGGCTTAGTGACAAGCCAATCATCTTGCAGCTCAAGACGCGTGGTTTTGCCGGAAATGCCGTATTCGGCGCGAGCTGGATCAGCCTGGACTGAAACAACTTGGGTGATTAATTGAGGTGGATGAGCAGGCCGTACTTGGACCGGCTTAGCGCCGTCTTCAGGAAATGATCGCACGGCAGTCGTGTCAATGACGACCCAGGACTTGGGGAGGATCTTGTCATAACTTCCATCGAGAAAGAGCACGCGCGCTTCTTCAACCGAAGCGCCACCTATTTCAATGATCGGCCATTCCCCAACCCTCAAAATTCGTCCAGTGCCTTGTTGCACCGAAAGTACTTTCTTTGGCGCCGTTTGCCCGAATGGCCCCGTCTTGACCCGCATTGCGTAGACATGAATCCCGGAATCGCGCGTCGCCTTCGCGCCTGAGAACGCTGTCGCGAACGAGACGCGGAGCGCCGGCTGCAACGTTGTAATCACTTGCGAGCCAATGTCCGAGTTGGCTGTGAAAATCGCTTGCGGAGTGCGAGTAAGGAAATTGGTGCTGCGCGGTGGAACAGAGCCGGATTTCGCGAGCATTGAAATTACGTTGACGATTGGGTTGACGCCTGTTTTGGACGTCACGCCGGTAGATGCAGCCAGCGCTGGAAGTTCGTTCTCTTCGATCGATATCGCACCCGCGCGCATCTTCTCCACTGCGGGAGCGAGCCAAGCTTTGACGTTTTTAAACTTTGCGTCCGACTCGGCGACACTAAGTTCGTTTTCCAGATTGCTCAACGCTTCGTCATGCAGCGCCGCAATTTCATCTTCATTTGTACCCGCCGCGATCCGGTCTTCAAGTTCGTCGGAAAATTTCAGAAGCCGCGCAACAAATTTCGACTTGGCGGTACTGGTGCTGAGCGATGTTGTGTCGCGCAAATCGCGTATCGCATTTTCCAGCGTCCGCCGCAAATTGCCGACTGTCTGAACCACGTGCCAATCCTCAAACTTGACGAGAGTGCGATCAGTGTCCGGATCAGGCAGCGCCTCAGTGATTCGATAAAAGATCGGTTTGCCGCCAAAATCAATCAAGAGCGGATCGTTGGCTTTCAAATTGGTGGTAATGCCTTTGAGGTACACATGCGCCGAGTTGTCAATCGCTGTTTTCGTTTGGGCGCGTCTCTGACGCGGCCGCAAATTGTTCCATGCGGCGCGCGCTTCGAGCGGCTCGCTGGTTTCGAATGTTTGCGGCAGTTCGCCGGGGCCGGGAACGCTCTGTGATTTTGCGCCGGCAGGTATGATCACGGGCTCAGTGCTTTTGTCATCAATCGTGTAAGCCAGGAAGACGCTCGCCGAAACGCCAGGACGCAATCCATATCCGATCAGCCTGGTAAGTTCTAAAATCGAGCGACGTTCGATCGCGGTTATCAGATATCCTTCGTTCGCAATCCGCTCCTGGTAAAAAGTCAAAACGTCGCCGAGTACTGCCCAGGCGTCCAGCAGAGCGATCGCCGGATCATCCGATGCGCGGGTGCGCAAATTACGCAGCGGATACGCGCGGTCAGTTTTTTGCTGGCCGTGTTCATCGAACTCATCGCGCGGAAGATCGAGATAAATGCTCGACAAACGCGCCATCATCGTTTCCAGAAATGTGGCGTGCGTGCCGGCGCGATAGCTCAACGCGCGCAAGCCAGGACGATTCGCCGTTGCTCGCGGTGTCAGTTGCTCAGTACCCTGGCAGCATCCGCAGGTTATGGTCATATTCTGCTCTTAGCGTCCTCCGCGCATCTCGAACGTCAGCTTACCCCGTTCCGGAAAGCTTGGATCGTTGTCGAGCTGGGCGACTTGTAATGGCCCCAACGACAGGAAGCCGTTTTTTAATTCATAATTGGGCGCCTCAAACAAGGGGTTCAACCTCGTCACGTGGACGCTTTCCACGCCCGCAACGGTCTGGGCCAGCGCCACGATTTTGCTTAAATAAACTCCTTCGCCAAACGTGAGATTGTCAGGGTGAAAAAAGCCGCGACTCCCATCTGGCAGAACACGATTGCTGAACAGGTCGGCGAGTTCAGCCCGCACATGGCCGCGCAAATAGTCAGGCAAGACGCAAACGTCCAACGCAAGATCGACGGCCACGAACTCAGCCCATTCGGTTCGCAGGTCGTGACCGATGCGACGATACCGCTCCAGCATGTTTTGGATCTCAGACAGCTCAGCAGGGTTGCGAACATTGCCAACCGAATCGATTGCGACTTCGGCTTCGTACCAACTACCTGACCAGGCAAGTTGCGCGGCCGCGCGTTGGGTGTTCGCGGCTTCGCGTTCGGCCAGACGCGCGTAATCGTCGGCAATGACTGCACGCTCAAGCTCCTGCCGAAACTGCGTCGGGGCAAATAGTTTTGCTTCTGCAATTGGCTCAGCGTCTGCGCCACCGCGTGCGGCCAGCGGATTGCGCACGGTGATATTTGCGCCGCTGATTGTTTCGTGACGAGTAACGAGTTGGCTGATCACTTCCGCTCCGACATTGCCGCGTTTTCCGCCACCCACCCGGTACGACGCGTAGAACGATGTGCCCGCCTTGGGCTGTTCACCGCATTCATCGTCGCCAAAACGCAGATGGGCGATACCTGCGTTATCAATCTCAACGACGAAGTCGCGATCGTCCGCGCCGCTCTTTAACAGATCAAGTTGCGGCGTCAATCTCGCGCTGCGTTCAGCGAGCTCGCTTACCGCAACTTCGAGCAATTCCTGATAAAGTTGATCTGCGTTCGCAAGATCCTTCTTCAGTTTTTGATTTTTTGGGTCTTTTTTCAGCGCCTCCTGCGTTTGCTTTCGTGCGGCTTCAGCGTTTTTCAAGTCATCAAGCGATGGTTTGGCGAGCGGTAATCCCTCTTCGTAGCAGCGCGGGCTGAAACCGCTTTTGAGGAGGGCGTCTGCGAATCCGGTGTGCCTTTCGACCTCTTCCCACCGGACGACGCCGTCGTCTTCCGGCGAGTTAAAAATGCTCTGCAACTTGATCTCCGGTAGCGCCTTGCGTGGGTCTTGAACCAGCAAACGAGCCGCGGACACGATTCGATCACGATCGAAATCGTCGTCGGGCAAAGGTTGGCGGAACGCGAGCGGCGATTGAGCGAGATGCGGGCGGAAGCGTTCGGCCGTGTAAATTACTTCGCCGGGTTCGCCGATGCAATCACATCCCGTCTTCTTTGCCACTGGGCGCACCGCGCCGAGCTTCTCACACGGTTCGATCGTCAATCCATTATCTACGAGAATGACGTTGCCTCGAGCGACACTCACATTTTCGAGATAGGCACAGGGCGGCTCACCATCGGCAGAAGTGATTGATGAAATGCAAACCGCGAAAGGCAGAGCATCTTCTGATCCCCATTCAATTTCGACCACGGGCACTTGATTCAGCGGGTCGGTGCCCAAAGTCACCCTGGTGAGCCGAACGGGATGGCGATGAGCCGAATCAGCATCAGCTGGATTGCCAGTTCGCGGTCCCAAGACTTCTTCAAATATCAACACAGCGCCAGCACTGAGATTGAGTTTGGTTTCACCGTCGTCGCGCAGCGTGGCGGCGGTCGCCCCGCGAGGCAGACAGCATTCACGCTGCCCCCACGAGTAAAAATGAATTTCGTTGTGTGCGGGTTTAAGTTGGATACTTTCGTCGCGCGCGGCTTCGAACACTTCACATGCGTGAGACGGTAGGTTGCGCAGATCGTCCATGGACAAAACCGTGCGATCGATCCCCGTGAGGTCCCGAACACTCGTGATGAAGTACGCGTCGCGCAGATTCAGCGGCACGGCCGTGTCGGTTGTGATGTGCAGCCAGGCACGCGCAGCGCATGCTTCGCGCAGCGTGTAATCAACCAGGCGGCAATGACGCCGCACAGAGATTCTTTGACGCGCCGTATCGAGGTAGCTTTCAGTCGCTACCGCGTCCTGGTAGTAACTCAGATAATCCGCGGCGTACGCCAGCACTTCGACCAACGTGATGCCGAGGTCAGGAACATGACGCTTGCGCCAATCGGGCATGATGAGCGCCAGTCGATCGAGAATCAGTTGACGGAAGGTCGCGTAGTCCTTCGCGAGATAATTTATTTCTGGTTCGGGCGGGAGCGTTGTCGGACATGACCTGGGCTGTGCGCAGTCAAATGGACTGGGGCAATCGACCCTGAAGGAAAATTCGACATGGTCATAAAACAGATCAATGTTGTCGATGCCGACCAACTGCAATGTGTAGGTTGAGAAATCGCCGACCTGATCGACGCGCAGCCTCACAAAATCGTCCAATTCGGGATCGTCGTTGCGGGTCACGCTCACCGACTCGACCTGGATGTTACGAATGCGGCTGCCACCTTCAATCCGCCAGTAGCGCTTGACGCGTCGAATGTAGCCTTCGGCCGATTCGCCCTGACGCTTGTCCAACTCTGTGGGCGCTTTGCCCAGGAAGTAGACGATTAGCGTCGCCTCATCATCGCCGACCTCCACGTAGTCGAGCCCGTTAAGCTCGGGTTTCGCCCGGACAGCCTCGCGGCGTGCATCGTCTTCGCAAATAGCTTTCGGTTTCATGCCCTACACCGTTCTACTGAATTGCACGGTCTGCGTTTCGTTCGTGTGGCGCACTAAGTACTTGATATCGATCGTCAAAGTGGAATCCACGCTTTGCACCTCGAGTGAGTTCAACTCCAGCACATCGCCGAGCCAACGCTGAATCGCGGCTTGCATCGTGAATTGCAGCGTCGCCGCGAGTTCCGGGCTGTTGGGCGCAAAGATTAATTGCAAAATGCCACTGCCAAAATCTGGCCGGTTCACGCGTTCACCCGGATTCGTGAAAATCAATTGCTCGAGCATTTGCCGGATGTGATGGTCGTTGGTCGCCTCGGCCGTTCGGCCACGCCCGTCAAACTGAAAAGGAAAGTTGATATTCATTGCTGCTCCATCTCAGATCGCCGTCACGCGTGTTTGGGTCATCACAATCAACAAAGGCGTGCCCGTAGGCGCGCAGATCGCCTGGCTGCTCTGCACCAACAGCGGTTGTCCGTTTGATAAAACCCGCGTTGTGCCAACCAGCCATTGCGCGGTCACGCATGGCCCATTGGCTGCTGGCGGCGGTGGCAGCGCGCAGCCCGCGACGACGTAAGGCGCTGATAAAGTGACCGTCGGCATGCCGTTGACAGTTACACGCGGATTGGGAACCGTCGGCGTCGCTTGCCCGCCGTGCGAACACAAGACTGTCGCGCCCACATGCAAAAGAAATCCCGGCATTGCTAAATCACCACCAGTGCGCCATTGTTAATCGTTATCGTTGGACCAATCATCGTGATCATCGCGCCCTTGCCGTTCGATAAATAGATTCCGCTGTCGTTGACGACAATCATCGCGCCCGTCGTGCTCTTCAAAATGATTCCACCTGTCGCCGGCGTGGGCGCCGAGTCGCTGATCAGAAACAGGTTTTGCGCCGTCGATTGAATCAGGATGTTTTGGCCGGGCGGAATCGGTGGTGGCGCGAGCGCGAGCGCCGGAACTTCGGCAGCGCTTCCCCAGAATCCGCCGACCCACACCGGTTTGTCGGGGTCGCCTTCTTCAAATTCAATCCACACTCCAGCGCCGATCTGCGGCACCATGTACGTGCCCTCTTGCTTGCCTGCGAGCGGAACACACGGTATTGCCCAACTTGTGGGAATCGCGCCTGACACGGCCGGCACCATCGCCTGGATGCGTCCGCGCTGCTCGGGATCGATGTTATTGATCACCGTGCCGCGATACTTGCCGTAGAATTTTTTTACTCCGCTCATGCTGCCACCCTGGGCACAGTCGAAACCAAACCATTGCGGGCTAATTGAAAACTTTGCTTGTATTCACCGCGCTTGATCGAATGCGTCACGCTGTTGACGTAATAAAGCCCATCGTATGCAGGGCCGGCGCCGCGCACGCCCACCAACTGCCGCGCCTTCAACAACCGGCCGTAGCGCAAGACGTCAAGTCTGCCGTCGCCAAACACCGCGTCCGAAGTGCGCGACGCTTCCGCCAATCCCTGCATCACCGCGGTCAGCGGCGAGATGAACGCGCTGTCGGTCAAGGGTTTGATCTGGGGCGGAATCGGTGGAATCAAACCGAGCGGCGGGTTGAGCGGCGTGATGTCCGGAATCGGAATCGGAATAATGGCCTTCGACAATTCTTCCTGGATAAAGACGATTGGCATCGTCTTTTTTTCCTTATCGAAGCGAAAACTCAACTGCTCGACGTTCGTATGGGCGTCCATGTTGATGTTGAGCGCCGGCTGCGGTATCCCGATTTTGATCTGCGGCCCCCAGTACGCCACGCTCATTCCCGGCAGCGGCCCCGGATCGAGGTAAAAAACGTACCCGGCTTCACGCGCGAGCTGCTCGAGGTATTCCAGGTCTTTGCCTTGCTGACGCGGAATGCGATCGATTGGAATTGGAATATCGGTGACGATTTCCGGAATCGGTAGCGGCACCACTCCCAGCGCCGCGTACTTGGCAACAATCAAGGCCACGCGTGCGAAGTAGGGCATCGCCGGATAAGGAATGCCGCTGAAATCGATCACATTCATCACCGCGGTCAAGTCTTTACCGCGCACTGTCAGCGTGGAATGGCTGCTGTCAGACCCAGGCGCGATCTGCGTCTCCAGAATCACGCCATCCATCAGGACCTGCACCAATCCGCCCAGCGTCACAAAAATTACCGTGCGCATGATTGGTGGCATGGCGCCGCCGGCCAGTAGAAAGATCGTGTGCAATGGCGAGTTGTTGCTCAGTGTGAACCTCAATTCGAATCCGCTCGCGGTTTCGCCTGCGGTCGTAGTGACCGTGACGCTCACGAGGGCATCGAGAACCGCTTGCGGCACCGGAATCGGCACCGCCGGCCCAATCATCAACGTCAAATTGATTCCTTTAACCATTTGGCATTCCCGGCACGCCTTCAGGCAGCGCAACACGCAGGCGGCGTCCAATCGTTTCCGTCAATTCCTCAGGGCGCATGGCCCAGTTCGCATCACCGATACGCCAGAACTGTTCGGCATCGCCGATGAATTGCGCGGCGAGATTGTCGAGGCGGTCACCCTGCTTGACCTGATATTCCTGAACCAGCGCCATTCGATCGGGCTGCGGCAGAAACCGCCGGCGCACATACACGAAGGTGGTCCCGTCGGGTTTCTGCAACAGTGCTGTCTCGATTCCGTAGTAACGACTCGTGGGCGCAAATGCGATGGCCTTCAACGCCACGGGTTGCAGCATCGCCTGTAATGCATCATTTGGATCAGTCATGAGATTCCTCCGATCCCCAAAGCGCCAAACGTTCCGTTCGGACTCGCAGCCGCGAGCTGCTCCTTCGTTTGCAGATAAGTCATGAACAGACTCCCACCTCTCACATCGAAGCCGAGGTCGTCCACGCTCAAGCCACGCATGCCTAAGCTGACCTTGGCGCGAATCGGATTCAGGTTCACATCGAATGCTTCTTCGGTGATGCTGAACTCGGTGAGACGCACCGGCAGGATGCGGTTCTTGCTCCAGATGAATAAGGTCAGCGGAGCTTCCATCGGCGCGATCTCGAGCGTGCCGCTTTGCGCCAGTTGATTGTTCGAATTGAGCTGCGCGCTGGTCGGATAGACGATCAACTCCAAAGCAGCGAGTTGTGGATGAAGTCCGACCTGGGTCGCCTGTCCATCTCCGAGTTCCAACTGATCGGTCGCATCAATTTCCACCTCGACCTTAATCGTTTCGATGGGCGGTCCTTTCAAGCGCAGCGCTTCCGAACGATCGGCGCTTTCCCCGCCCGCGCCTTTGATTTGCAGCGTGCGCGTCAGCGTGTCGGGGTTGTACTGCAGCGCAATGATGCGCTTGACCGCCCCTGTTTGCGGGTCAACCAAAACGATGCCGCCTTTCAAAAGGCGTGGTGAACCGGGAAAGTTACTCATGATGACACTCTGGTCCGATCGTTACGTCATTAATCATGAAAGTTACGGCTGTTGTTGCTTGCAAAATGTCGCCAACTCTCGCTCCTTTGGCGCTTTGGGCAGGACCCCAACGCAATCGGTGTTACGCTTCGTATAATCCTGCGCGCGTCTGTTATAAGCATCGATGTCTTTGTGGAATTGCTCGCGGGCTTTCACGAAGTCGTCGAGCGACGTGCCGGCTTTTCCGCCAAACGCCGGCGGGGCGTTTTGCTTCAAGTAATCAAACCAATCGGCGCCGTGACGGCTTTCATGAAAACCTAAATTCGTGGTGCCGGCGCGCTTGTCAGCAGGAGTGGTTCCGCGTCCGTAGCTGGCGGTCTTCTTCGGGTCATAACCCGGACCAAAGGTTGTGATCACCGTCGCGTGGATCTGCGGCGGCGTGACTGACGTAATGGTATGGGTTCGGTCGTCGTATTGACCGCCAGCCTCCGTATCGAGCACGAGACCGAAATTTGTCTCAGCTCGACCATTCATGGCCTTGTCATTGACGGTGCGGTCCGGCTCAGCAATAACGTCGACGCCGTTGATTTGAAAGGAGGCTTGCCCCTCCTTGTTGATTGTGGCTTCCTTCGGAACGGCAGCGGTGATCTTTTTTGCCGGTTGCCGCTGAACGGCCGAGGTCTCTCCGCTAATGGCCGGTGACTGATTATTTTCGATTGCGGCGACGGCGCTCTCCGCCTCGTGCTCATGAGGAGAATCAGCCGCACCGATAGTCAATGCTCCGGACGAGAGCGCCCCCCGTTGTTGCGCGACGTGCGTCAACTCGTGCGCCAGCAAGCGCCGGCCCGACGTCGTATGCGGCTCATACTGTCCGCGAGCAAATACGAGGTCGCGCCCAGCCGTGTAAGCGACAGCATCCACTGCCTCGGCCGACTCCGCCGCGCGCGAATCCGCATGGATTCGTACACCGCTGAAGTCATGATCGAAGCGAGACTCAAAGAAAGCGCGCGTCTCCTGATCGAGAGACTGACTGGGCGAATGCAGGACCTCATGCACAACCCGCGGCACGTCGCTGGAGCTTCGGGTTTCACGTTGCGAGTTGCCAGTTGTGCGTTGCAGCGTCCCAGACTCCCGCTCTTTCTTACAGGACTCGCACTCGCCGCCCGCGGCGTGTTGACCGCAAGCGCACTTCCGCTGCAAGACTCTGCTGACGGTTGGTGTCTGCGAGAAGCTCGCCTTAGGCTGTTGTTCGAACTCGCCATTCATGATTGCAACCACCCGCGTCGCCAAATTTTCAGGGCACTTCCGGGCCAGAACCGGGCGTAAACTCCTTCGCCTTGTTTGCCGCGGCAATCTTGCTCAGCGACGCTTTTTCTTGAGTGTCCCAGCCCGAATCAGCCGTCGCACTTAATTCATCGAACCACTTCATGTAGCGTGTCCTTACTTTCGAAATTTGATCTACGAGCGCGTTCACGCCTTGCTGGGCGAAATCTTTCCCCGATTTGGTAAGCGGCTTCTGTTCAGTTGGCAGCGCCGATTCAAGTTCGGCTTGCATCAATTTCGACAGATGGCCGCGGATCTGAACGGCAATTGTGCGATGGCCTTTTTCATGTGTCTCGTAGCTCTTCAGCATCTTCGAATCAATCGCTTCGATGTCGAGAAACCCGGCGGTATTCAGTGTCCAGGGCAAACTTGCACTGGTAACCCAGACAGAGCCTCCGCCTTTGCCTTCTTTCATTCCAACACGGACATTCGTGTCTGTGGTAGCAGCGTTATCGGTTGCCAACTGTGGAAAAGCGATCTCGTTCGTGGCGCAAAGAAATGCTTTTGGCAGTCCGGCCTCGGTCCTGGCTGTGGGGCATTTCGCAAATTCTGAGGCGAAGGTCTTTGACGTGAGGCCTTTCACGCCGTCATCTCTTCCCGCGGCCGGAATTTCTACGCGCGTGATTACCGTGCCCTTCTTTTCGACATCCGCGGCTGCCTTACCGGCTTTTTCAAATGTGGCCTTCTCTTTTTTATCGGCCGGACCGGCTGTGAGTGCTTTGGTGGCGAACTCTTCCGGCGTCAAGTCTTTTCTTTGCACCAACGGCCCCGTCGTGCGCAAAGAGATCTGCCTGTTTGCCAGGGAACCCTCCGCGGCGCGATCGGCTTCTTTTTCAAAAGCATCGTGCGCAGGGCCATTGAGATTCTGGTCGATCGCGCGCGCAGGCAACGCGGATTGCTGCACGGTGTGGGCCAGTTCATGCGCCAGCAATTGCCGCCCCGACGATGAGTGCGGATTGTATTGATTCGTGCCAAAGACAACATTCGATCCAACCGTGTAAGCCAGAGCATTCACCGCGCGCGCCGACTGTGCCGCGGCCCCGTCGGTGTGAACGCGCACAGCGCTAAAATCGTGGCCAAACCGTGGTTCGAAGAACTCACGAGTTGCAGCGTCGAGCGGCTGCCCAGATGTGCGCAGAACTTCATGCACAATCGGCGCCGCTCCGGCCGAGTTTCGAGCGTCGAGTTCTGAGGTTCGCGTTGCGCGTCGCAGCGTCGTAGCATCGCTCTCTCTCCTGCACGATTCACAATCGCCGCCGCCAATTGTGTGCTGGCCGCAAGCACATGCGCGTTGCAGTTTGCGAGTCCCCACCATCGACGTAACGACCGCCGGATTTATCTTCTTCGATTCGATGTGTGCTCGTGTGTCCATTTTGCTGTGGTTGATTTCCGATTTTGATCTCCTAAGCCACTCGCGTATCACCCGAAGGAACTGGAAAATCGCCTGCCGGCCGTGGCTCGGGCCGCAATTCGCCTTTGACCTCGGCGATGAACGGCTCGTACGCAGAAACATCCTGATTCGCTTTGCGCTTGCGGTAATAGTCTCGGCAGATGTCGCCTTGCTGCTCAGTATTAAAGTCGGTAAAGCGTTTGCCTTGCGCGTGCGCGCGACGCAGGTTCTCTTCGCCGCCATAGTCGTATGCGCCCGACCCATGCAACGCCCAAAACAGTTTTTCAAAGACTGAATAGCCGTGCTGCGTCTGCCACACGTGCGTTAGCTCGTGAATCATGAAGGGCATGCGCTGACCCAGCGGTTGGGACAGCGTGCCCGGCGGAAAATAGACCGTATCGAATGGTGTGCGGGCATACCCGCCGATCGCCATGATGGCCGACTCGGCGACGCGGACCTTGCCCCAGTTCATATTCCTGCCAAAAACGATTCGTGCTTCGGTCTCCTCCGTTGAATCGAGCGGTCGCGCGCCTGCCGTCGCGGTTTCGCCGGCAATCAAACCCGCGACGCCACCAATCAGACCTCCAACGAGTGCGCCAATCGGCCCGCCGAGTAAGAAACCAAGTCCCGCGCCCAGACCTGCACCCAACAATCCGCCTGCGGTTGCGCCGAGCGCCGAACGTCGCACTCTTGGTTCACTCGATGCGCTCGAGAGGCGTGGCCGCGATTGGCCCAACCACACTGATGTTGCCGCCGCGGATGCCTCGCGTTCGGCAGGGCTGTTATCTGGCTCCAACGAGAGCGGCTGGACGCCAACATCCGATCCACCCTGCTGGGCCACATGCGCGAGCTCATGTGCGATCAAGAATTGCCCGCGCGGTTTCTTCGGCTCATATTGTCCCGCGCCGAAAACCACGTCATTCCCCACCGTGTACGCTGATGCATTCAGTGCTCGCGCCGATTCCGCAGCGCATTCGTCGGCGTGCACCCGCACATTCGTAAAATTGTGTCCAAAGCGCGACTCCATAACCGCGCGCGTTTCGGTATCCAGCGATTTTCCTGGCGACCGTAAGACGTCATTGACAGTGGAGGGAATGTC
>DATISD010000142.1:0-3993 GCA_035469005.1 Pyrinomonadaceae bacterium
GCTACCGCTCGCGGTTCTGTACCTGAGTTGCCGTCAAGCGTTGCGCGGAAGTGAGTTTTTGGACAAAGCCAGGCAGAGAAGAGCTTTCGATAATTAACCGCCGATGTTCTGGCAGACGAATGTCATCTACGAGTTTGGCCCGTTTCGGGTGGATGCGCGTGAGCGGCAGTTGCTGCGCGACGGCGAAGTTGTGTCATTAACGCCAAAGGTGTTTGACATACTGATGGTCCTGGTCGAAAACCCCGGGCACGTCTTAAGCAAAGCCGAGATGATGAAACTCGTCTGGCCAGACACTTCGGTCGAAGAAGGAAACCTCGCCCGCAATATTTCCACTTTGAGAAACGCGTTGGCTGAGCAAACGCCCGCAACTCGATACATCGAGACGGTGCCCTGGCGGGGCTATCGATTCGTAGCCAGCGTGAAACAAGTCCGGGATGAATCCGTCGCGAAAACGATCGACTCGATCGCGGTGCTGCCCTTCACGCGTGCCGAGGGCGATCCCAGTCTCGAATTCCTTTCCGACGGTATCAGTGAGAGCCTCATCAACACGCTCTCACAACTCAACCGGCTGAGAGTGATGTCTCGCAATTCTTCGTTTCGCTACCAGGGCCGGCAAATCGACGCCTCAGAGGTAGGCCGCGAGCTGAAAGTAGAAGCAGTAATTATGGGACGCGTCGCAAAGCACGATGAACTACTTTCGATAAGCGTCGAACTGGTGGATGCGCTTGATGACAGCCACATCTGGGGCGCGCAGTACCTGCGGCAGTTCTCGGACATCCTGACCATGCCGGCGAAGATTGCTGAGGAGATCTCAGAGAAGCTGCGTCTGAAACTGACGAACGATGAACAGCGACGATTGACCCGGGGGCATACGGAAAGCGCCGAGGCTTATCAGCTTTATCTAAAGGGTCGCTACTATTTCAATAAACTGACTCCTGATGGCGTACAGAAAGGCGTCGAGTACTTTCAGCAAGCCATAGAAAAGGATCCGCTGTACGCTTTGGCCTATGCCGGACTCGGTGATTGTCATAACTACCTGGCGAATCGAGATGAAGCGAAACGGTCGGTCAGTAAAGCCCTCGAGCTGGACGGAGAGTTGGGCGAAGCTCATGCTTCGTTGGGTTTCTTCCGTTTCCTCTATGATTGGGATTTTGCCGGCGCTGAAAGTGAATTCGTTAAAGCTCTTTCCTTGAGTCCAAACTATGCCGAAGCCCATCATTGGTATGGAATCTTTCTCGCCAATCTCGGCCGGCACGATGAAGCTGGCCGGGAGGCTAGCCTGGCCGTGGAACGCGATCCGCTGTCACTCCTGATGAACATGACTGCCGCGTTGAACTTCTACCTGGCGCGCGAGTATGACCAGGCCGTAGCCCAGCTACAAAAAGTGATTGAGATGGAGCCTAACTTTCCGGCAGCTCACAGCGTGCTCGGTTGCGTGTACGTGCAAAAGCAGATGTTTCAGGAGGCGCTGGCCGAATATCGGATGGTGATTGAGCTTACTAAAGGCGCAACTGTGGTAGAAACTTCGGTGAAGGTACTCATGGCACAGACTTACGCCAGATGGGGAAAGAAAGCGGAAGCGTTGAGGTTACTCGAGGAAGTTAAGGCGGCAGGCACCGCGTCGTCGTACTCGATCGCGGGGGTCTATGCGGCCCTGAAAAAACAAGACAAGGCGTTTGAATCGCTCAATAAAGCTTACGAAGAGTGCGACATGCAGTTGGTCAGCCTGAAAGTTGACCCGAGTCTTGACGGATTGCGCGACGACGTTCGGTTTGCTGAGTTGGTTCGACGCGTCGGGCTGCCACCTTAATGTATGCAGAACTTGTCGGCGTGTTGCCCCAGCTTGCTTAAATCAAGCCTAAGAGGACTACTGTGAAAACCCTAACCAAATCATTTCGTCTCGTCCTGCTGTGTCTTTACGTTTCGAGTGCCATCGTCCCGCAGACAAGCTCGCGGCGCGGCGTGACACCCGAAGATTACTTCGCGTTCGAATTCGCCAGCGATCCAAATATTTCGCCCGACGGCAAGCTGGTTGCTTACGTCGTTACGAAAATCGATCGCGTGCAGAACCGGCGCAACTCTTCTATCTGGATGGCCGCTACGGACGGCAGTCGCGCGCCATGGCAATTCACGACTTCGCCGCAATCCTCGAATTCGCCGCGGTGGAGTCCCGACGGAAAGTCGGTCGCGTTTCTTTCCTCGCGGCCATCGGAGACTGCTCCGGTAGCGGGTGCCTCTTCCGAACCGCCGCGTAGTCAGGTTTACCTGCTCTCAATGAGCGGCGGCGAGGCAAAGCGCCTCACGAACCTTAAGAACGGCGTCAGTTTATTTCGCTGGTCGCCGGATGGTACGCGTCTGGTCGTTGTCAGCCGCATTGGCCCATCTGATAACAGGAGCGACAGTCGCACGACCGACAGCCGCGACCGCAGCGACGTCCGCCATTACAAAAACTCCTCCTACAAATTCAACGACAGTGGTTGGTTCGATGACAGACGCACGCATCTTTGGATCGTCGATGCGAAGTCCGGCGAGGCGAAGCAGATCACAGAAGGCAACGATTGGAACGACAGCGACCCGCAGTGGGCGCCGGATGGAAAACGCATTGCTTTCGTTTCAAATCGCACCGGCAAGGAGTACGACGAAAATCGCAATACTGATGTCTGGGTAATCAACGCCGACGGCAGTCCGGGACTCATAAAGATTTCCGATCACGATGAATCCGACACCCAGCCGCGCTGGTCGCCCGACGGCAAATGGATTGCTTTTACTGGTGAAGTGCACGAACGGGATCATCCGAAGATCTGGCTTGCGCCTGCGACCGGCGGGGCGGCATCAACGCTGGCGGCGAATGGACTCGATTTGATTCCCGGCGGATTGGAATGGTCCGGTGACGGCAAGTCGCTCTACTTCGAAACCGGCGTCAAAGGCGAACTGCATCTCTTCCGAGTCGATTTACCGACGAAATCGGTTGCCCAGGTGACTAAAGGTCCGCGCGCGGTTCGCAACGTTGATTTTAACTTCGCGAGCGGCAGGATGGTTTATCTGGCGAACGACTTCAAACATCTCGACGATCTCTATATCGCGGATCTCAACGGCAGGACCGAACGCAAGTTAACAAATCTCAATGAAACATTATGGAAGCAACTTCAATTCGCGGACGTCGAACGGTTCACTTACCCGAGCGCAGACAACTGGGACGTTGATGCCTTCTTCGTAAAACCGATTGGCTGGCAGGAAGGCAAGAAGTATCCGCTGGTGCTCAGCATTCACGGTGGCCCAGCCGGCCAGTACGGCGTCGATTGGTATCACGAGTTTCAGGTTTATGCCGCGAAGGGATACGCGGTGCTGTTTACGAACCCGCGCGGCTCGACCGGTTATGGCCAGAAGTTCGAGCGCGGCATCGTCAACGAATGGGGCGGCAAGGATTATCTCGACATAATGAACGGGCTCGATGCCGCACTTAAACGGTATCCATGGATTGATCAGAATCGAATGGGCGTGACCGGCGGCAGCTATGGCGGCTTCATGACCAACTGGATTGTCGGTCACACCGATCGGTTTAAGGCCGCGGTCACATTGCGCAGTCTGTCTAATTTCATTTCCGATGACGGCACGCGAGACGGCGCTTATGGTCACTCACCCGATTTTGGCGGTGACATTTTTCAAAAGATGGATCTTTATTGGGACCGCTCGCCCTTGAAATACGCCCGAAACGTCAAGACGCCGACCCTGATTCTGCATTCAGACAACGATTTTCGGGTTCCCATCGAGCAGGGCGAACAATGGTTTCGCGCGCTCAAGCATTTTGGCGTGACCACTGAAATCGTATTTTTCCCCAGGGAAAACCATAATCTGACGCGCACCGGCGAGCCGAAGCATTTGGTCGAGAGCCTAAACTGGCAACTCTATTGGTTTGATCGATTTTTAAACGGAAATTCCGGTGCCGTGCCCCCGGATGCGAAGTAATCGCGCAACCTTTGCGCGCCCAAAGGC
>DATISD010000143.1:0-8973 GCA_035469005.1 Pyrinomonadaceae bacterium
TCCCTGGCTTTTTGTTCGAGCTGAGCTTTCGCTTTCTCTTCCTTCACGGCGCCCCGCACTTTCTCTTTCACTTCCTCAAAATCGGGAATGCGCGGAGGCCTTTGCTCGACCAGCATGGGGACCGCGAAGCCGTTCTTTATGCCGGTGCGTTCGCCCACGTCGTTGGGATTGTTCAGTGGCGCGATCGCCTGTTCGAACTGTTGCGAGTTACCAATGTTCAGCACATCGTCGCCTGGTTTCACGAACGGCGTCTCGCGCACCATGTCGGCCGCATTCATGTTTGCCTCAGCGGCGAGCTCCTGCGCGACCTTTTGCGGATCCTTGGTCTCTTTCAAACGGTCTTGCGCTTTTTGCGCAATCTTTTGCGCGATGGTATAGCCGCGCCGGTTGCGAAGTGAGACGAGCAGTTCCGGCTTTGCGTCTTCGAAGGTCTTCGGCACGGAGTCACCGCGGCGCAAAATGTAATAAGCGTTCTTATATTTGATGGGGTCCGTAACCTCGCCCGGCTGCATGTCGAGAACTTTTTGATAAGGGTCGTCAGGCTTATTGGGATTCTTCTTCACGATACCGCTGACCCAACCGCCAGTTTTCGCGGTGGCGGGATCTTCGGAATTTCCCTTGGCAAGATCGGCAAAGGCGGTCTCGGTGGTTGTTTCACTTGTGCCGCGGGCCTTGGCTACTAAACCGTCGGCTTTCTCCTTTACCGAAGCATCCAGATCTTCGCGCGCAACTTTTAGGACGATTTGTTGTACTTTCACACCCGCCTGCTTGAATTCAGGTTTGAGACTGTCGTACTCATCGTGCAGTTCTTGGTCGGTAATTTGCACTTTCTGTCCCGACTTGTCCTGATCGACGAAGATGTAGCGAATCCTTTTCTGCGGCACGAGGATATTGTAATCAGTCTTGTGTTGGTCGTAGTACGCCTTCAGCTCGTCATCGGTTGGTTGAATCTTCTCCGCAACTTTGCTCGCGGAAACAACGACGTAGGTCAGATCGAAAGTGGTGTTTTTCTTTTTGTATTCCGACTGCACATCATCTTCGGAAACACGAACACTGGCGGCGACAAAGGCTTCGAGCTTTTCGCGCGCGATGTCTTCTGCCACGTCGCGCTCAAAGGCGGCGACGTCACCGACTCGCTGTTGATACTTGGCCATGTCGAGCTTTCCGGAAGCGTCGAGCAAGGTCAACTTTCCGGAAGCGTCACTAAAGGTTTTTCGAATTCGTTCGTTAACTTCCGAAGCCGAAGCCTCGAGCCCCAACCGGCGAGCCTCCTGTACGGCAATTTTCTTTTGAATCAAGCCATCAAGAATCTTCTCGTCCGTGTAGCCCATCTGTGTCAGGCTAATCTGGCCGCCGAAACGCGCGAAATTCATTTGAAGATTCTGCTTTTGCGTGGCGAATTCGCCGAGGGTGATGTCTTCGCCACCGTGGGTGGCGACAACTTCCGCGCTTTTGGTCGCCTCAATGCCAGACGAGCCGCTGTTCGGTCGGAAGAAAAGCACCAGGCTGACGGCCATGAGCGCGACGAATCCAAGAATCAACACCTTGCTGGTGCGTTCGAACTTGCTTAGTTGTTTGAGCATGAAGAACCTTTACCGGCTGTTAATCGAAATCAGAAATTCTAAATGACGGGGGCATTAGCTGCAACCCATGGGGCCCGACGCATTCTGAGATTCGCTGGATAGGGATTTTGCTCGCGACGATGTTATTTTATTTGCCCAGATGCACTCGGTGGAAACCTCGACACTGGCATGGGTCGGCTTTTGCAGTTTCATCCTCGTAATGCTGGCGATTGACCTTGGTGTCTTCAATCGCAAACCTCACGAAATTTCTTATCGCAATGCTGCCATCTGGAGCGGAGTCTGGGTAACTCTGGCGCTGATTTTTTTGGGGCTGCTACTCGGGCCGCTGGGCTGGCAATTGTTTGGCGCGGCACGGCACCAGAAGGCCCTCGAGTTTATTACCGGCTATTTAATCGAACTGTCTCTGTCAGTAGATAACCTCTTCGTCTTTCTGCTGATCTTCTCGTATTTCATGGTTCCGCCGAAATACCAGCATCGCGTTCTTTACTGGGGCGTGTTGGGCGCGCTGGTCATGCGCGTGACCCTGATTCTGGTAGGTACTGAACTCATTCAACGCTTTCATTGGATCATTTATCTTCTGGGCGCGTTCCTGGTTTACACAGGAATTCAAATGCTGCGCGGTGGCGAGACTGAACTCGAGCCCGATAAACAACCAATAATCCGATTCATCACCCGGCACGTTCCGATTGTGCGGCACTACGAACGACGAAAATTCTTTACAGTCGTGGATGGCAAACGAGTCGGAACGTTGCTCTTCCTCGTGCTGGTCGTGGTTGAAGTAACCGATTTGGTTTTTGCGGTTGACTCGATCCCCGCGATCTTTGGCGTCACCACGGACCGATTTATCGTTTATACCTCGAACGTTTTTGCGATTCTCGGCTTACGAACCTTCTACTTTTTGCTGGCAGGAGTGGTCGAAAAATTTCACTACCTCAAAGTCGGCCTCGGCATTGTGCTGGGATTCATCGGCGTAAAGATGCTTCTGCCTTTAATAACGAGAATCCTGGCCGCCGTTCTTGACTCGTTGGGATATGACGGGGCGGCGGGCACGGTCCATCGCTTTCAGGAAATTCCCATAGGCATTGCGCTGGTGGTTGTTGCGGTCGTATTGCTGACGTCGGTGGCAGCGTCGTTAATTTGGCCAACAAAGGCTGCCGAAGAGAGCGAGGAGTAGAAACGACATCGCCCCGAAGGTCTCTTTTGCCTACGGGGCGACGGAGCGCGCGCCGGAAAGCTCCGGCAGCATTTTTTGGAAACGGTGCTTAAGCAACCTATGCTGTAGAAAGTCTCGGTGTTGACTCTTCGCCCGCTGTGAACCAAGTATTAGGAGCCAGCGAGTACAGCCTTCCATTTGACTTGGTAAGTACCCAAAGTTTAGACCTCTCACACAGGAGCGTCAAGCATCATCTTGACCGCACCTGATACGTACAGAAAAAGGTCTTTTTACCCTCTCCAGATGAGTGGTGCCAACAGCGCCACAATCAAACCGCAAATAATAGTCAAGGGTGTTCCGACCTTCACAAAATCGCTGAAACGATAGCGGCCCGGCCCGTAAATCAAGAGATTGCCGTGATGCCCAATTGGCGTGAGGAACGCGACCACCGAAGCCATAGCCACGGTTACGACGAAGGACTCCGGAGGCTTGCCCAAAGCCTGGGCAAGGGCCAGTGCCACAGGAGCAAAAAGCGCGGTCGTAGCTGAATCCGACATGAACTGGGTGACCACGGCTACCACTGCGAACAAGGCCAGGAGGATTGCCCGATCGGGCCAGCCGCCGACGGCGTGTTGCAGCCATCCAGCGATCAAATTCGCGGTCCCTGTCTTTTGCATCGCCACGCCGAGCGGAAGCGCACCCGCAATGAAGACGTAGATTCGGGCGTCAATCGATCGGTAAGCCTGATTTACCGGAATGCACCGGGTTAAGACTACTGCGGCGGCGCCCGTCAATGCGGCCATCTCAATAGTCAGGAGATTGAAAGCTGCAAGCAGGATTGTCGCCAGCATGATTAAACCCGCCAGCCACGCTTTGCGCCGCAACTTAGGTTCAGCATGAAAAGGAACCAACATCAGGAATGCATTATCGTTGGCGACCCGCGCTAAGCTTTCCTGATCGCCTTCGAGGACCAACACGTCGTTTGCGCGCAACTTAACCTTAGACACTTCCTGGTTCAGCCAACCGTCTTTGCGCCACAAACCGACCACGATCGCGCCATACCGGCGGCGAAAATCAATCTCCGAAACAGTGCGACCCACCAAATCTGAACGCGGCGCGACGACGGCCTGCACGAATAGATCCGAACCATCGTCATGCTCGTTTTCTCTTTCTTTCTTCTCGCGCTGCTCATTTGAGCCGTAGAGTTTGACCGGGTGCAGTTCCATATTCGATTGTTTGCGAATTGAAACCAATTCCTCCGGCGTCGTCCTGACGACCAAAACATCTCCTTCCTTTAGCGGTTCATTTGAAAACGGCGCGCGCACTCGTCTGCCTTTGCGAAGAAGTCCAACCGCCTGAAAGTGATAATTGTCATCCTCTGCAATCTCCCGGATCGTTTTGTCCAGCAGCGGAGAATCCTTCAGCAGCGTGATTTCGGTGAGATAGTCTTCCAGCCGGAAATGTTGGGCCGGGTCTTCGCTGCCGGTATGCGCCGGCAACAGGAAACGGCCCAGCAACAACACGAACAGCGTGCCCGCCACGGTCAGAGTCAAGCCTATAGGCGCAATCGAAAAAATGCCGAGGCCCGAACGTCCCGATTGCTGCAATAGCGTGCTCGCGATTAGAAAAGCGGGGGCGCCGATGATCGTGATGGTCGTCCCCAGGGAAGCCGCGAACGACATCGGCATCAAAAGTTTCGACGCCGGCATATCACGCTCGCGCGAAATGTCCATGGTGATTGGCAGCATGATCGCGGTGGTGGTGACGTGATGCGTGAAGGCCGACAGCAAACCCACTGCGGGCATGATTACAGCCAGCGCTCGAGTCAAACTCTTACCGGCAAGTTTCCCAATCCAGGCGCCGATGGTGTCCGAGAGACCCGTAACATGCAGGGCACCGCTCAAAACAAAAATTCCCGCAATGACGATGGCCGGTTCGCTGCTGAAACCGGATAGTGCTTCATCAGCTTTCAGGACGCGCGTGAGGTAAAGCGCGATCACAATCAATACGGCGACCACGTCTGTGCGGATCCATTCGCTAATGAAAAGCGCAATGGCGACCGTGAGGATTAGCAGAAATAGAATCTGTTGTGGGCTCAGTCCAAGCACAAAAGTCCTCCGTTGAAGCGCAATCGATTTGGGGAAGGAACACGAATTGGGTACTTAGAGGGAAAACTGAAAAGAGGGGTGTTCGCAGAGTAATACGTCGGGATCGTTTGCCGCAAGTTGCGAGCGGAGAGGTCAGCTTGGAGTTCAAGCTTTAGCTTGCGCTTTTTTTCAGCCTGAAGGCTGAATCCTGAACTCCCACGGCTCGACGTCTTTCCCGCTTCGACTTGCCGAAAATGATCTGCTAATTTCGATTCTCCATTAATTCGAACGATGCAGATTACAATCAAGACGCCGACTGATTTTAATTTTCAACGCACGGTCCTCAGCCACGGCTGGTGTGCCCTGCTTCCCTTTGAACTGGACCGAAAGAATTGGGTTCTTACGCGGGTCCTCGACCTCGGTCGAATGAAGCCGGTCACTGTCAGGATCTCATCTGGAAAACACGGACTCAAAATCGTGACGTCGCGTCAGGTCGCTGAAGCCGTCGCCGCGAAAATGGTTCGCGATGTGCGACATATGATGCGGTTGGACGACGACCTCCAGGCGTTCTACGCGGCGATGTCGGCGGATGCAGAGTTCGCCTGGATCACAAACGAAGGCGCCGGCCGGTTGCTGCGATCGCCAACTGTCTACGAAGATCTGGTAAAGATGATTTGCACGACCAATTGCTCGTGGGCCCTAACCGAAAAAATGGTTACCGCTTTAGTGAGCGAGTTGGGCCGCGCGTCTGATGACGGCCGCAAAACTTTTCCTGATGCGCAAACTATGTCCGAACAGTCGGCTGCGTTTTATCGCGACAAAATTCGCGCCGGTTATCGAGCTCCTTACCTGAAAGAACTCGCGCAACGGGCGGCATCGGGCGAACTTGACGCCGAGAGTTGGCTCAGCAGTGATACCCCTTTACCTGATCTCATAAAAGAGATGAAGTGCGTCAAAGGAGTAGGCAACTACGCCGCCGAAAATTTGTTGAAGCTCATTGGTCGATATGATGGTCTCGCGCTCGATTCATGGACGCGCGCGCAATTCGCCAAAACGCGTAACCATGGACGTTCCGCCAGCGACAAAAAGATCTCACGTTTCTACTCTCGTTTTGACTCGTGGCGCGGTCTGGCGTTGTGGTGTGACATGACGCGTCACTGGCTCGATCCTGAAAATGTCGCGAACTGGTAGAAGTTGTGCAATTGTTTAGACCCCTTTACAAACTGCCGTACAAGAACCTTTCCTTTACATAGAATTAACATCCTTGTCGCGCAACCTTTCGGCGCGCGCGATCACTAACTCAATTACGAAGCAAGCGCGAAGTTCAAAGCTTCGTACGGGGGGCCTAATTTTTTAAACGAACAGGGAGGAAGTGAAGATGAAGCGTTCCATGAAGGCGATTTTTGTTGCGCTGGTAATCACCGCGCTGGCTTCGATCAGCGCGATGGCCGGCGACAAGGGTAAAGTTGAAAAGAAAATGGTGACATTCACCGAAGACACAATGGTAAACGGTACGCTGATCAAAGCCGGCGAGTATGAAGTTAAGTTCGACGATAGCACCGGCGAGTTAAGTGTCATCAAGAACGGCAAGGTCAAAGCAAAGACCGTTGCGCATTACGAAGCGCGAAGTGGTAAAGCAAAAGACACCGCGCTCCGCACGATTGAAGCTGGCGGTAATGTCGAGCTGAAAGGCATAACGTTTGGCGGATCCGATCAAGACGTCATCGTTGGCGCGCGCGGATCAGTCAGCGGAACACAGTGACGAGCAAGGGGTGGTTAACTTAAAAAAGAGCGTTGCGGAGGAATCCGGGCGCTCTTTTTCTTATTGGTACGCACGCCTCACGCGTGCCATCTCTTGAAGCGATACCAGCACGCCGGAGGCGTGCGTACCTAAGCTCCAGTTCTGTATCTCAATCCCAGCCCGATGATCTTTTGCAGCAGGGCTTCATAATCGACGCCGCAATGCTGGGCTGAGTCGGCAAAGTCTTCGGCCTGGGCAATCTGCGGATTCGGGTTCGCTTCAAGCAGATAGATTTCCCCGTCTTCCGTAACCCGATAATCCAGACGAGCGTAGCCGCTCAGAAACAGCGTGCGGTAGATTTTCTTCGATAGCCGCACAAGCTTCTGGCTCATCTTTTTGTCGAGGTCGGCCGCTTTTGTGACGACTCCGACTTTTTCCTGGTAGGCTGGATCCCATTTCAATTTTGAAGTTGCGATGTTCGGTGCGCCCTCAGGCAGCTTTTCGATCACCAATTCCCACGGCGTGTAACATTGCAGTCGCTGATTTCCAATCACGCTCACGTAAATTTCGCGGCCGGCGATGTACTGCTCGGCGATCGCGTGGGTTTTGGTTTGCCGGTGAATGAACTCGACGCGCTCAGCCAGTTTATCGTCGTCGTTAACGATCGAAGCCCGGGCAATGCCGACTGAGCCTTCTTCGCTAATCGACTTTACCAATAACGGAAATTTCAGACGCTTCGATCGTTTGACGATGCGGTTCATGTGGAAGACGGCAAAGGCGGGTACGTGAATGCGGTGGTACGCGAGCACCATCTTTGCCAATGCCTTGTCATGCGAAATCGTAAGTCCGCGCGGATTGCAGCCCGTATACGGCTGCTTCATCAATTCGAGATAGCTGACGACGTGCTGGTCGTAAAGCGGATAGCCGTGGAATTCTTCGAGGAGATTGAAAGCAACCTGCGGTTTGTGTTCGAGCAGGGCATTGCCGATCACGCCAAGGTTGTTATAAACGCCGACGGGCGAAACTTCATGGCCCATCTTTTTCAAGGTCGAGATTACATCCCACTCAGTCTTGAAGGGCGCGACTTCCTTGGGCGTCAGATCGTCGATGCTTTCGGGCGGCACGAGGTCTTCGTGACAAAGCACGATGACGCGCAGCTTTTTGAAAGTGTCACCATTTTTCGAGATCGCTTTGGAGCGCCGGGGCTTTGAGGCCGCTTTTGATTTGGGTCGGTCTTCGCTCATTGGTAATCCAAAGCAGCGTCGAGGCCGACGCCCTCCAAATTCATAAAGCAATCCGGTAATAGCCGGAATGGACCACGTTCATCGTCTGCACGGTCAGCATGATCATCAGGTGCCGCTTGAGATGTTCTTCACGGCCGTCGACGCGCAGCTTGAGTTGGGCCGCGCGTGCAATCATCAGTTCCAAAACATGATCGATGGCGTACCCGTGGACGCCTGTGCCTTCAGATACGAGCTGTTGAATTTCCGGGGCGACGCGGCGCAGAAAAGCCGCCGCAGTCTCACGCGTGCGGCGACGTGGCTCCGCAGAAAAGATTCTGCGAAGATCGTTGTCGAGGTAAGCCGGCCATTCAAAGGCGTACTTTTCTCGCTTGCGATCGTAGTGCTCGCGCAAAGTGATGCGAATTTCCGGCAGCGTTTCGATTTTGCGCCGCACCCGGTTCCTCGGACGCGTCCCGGCAATATCTCCGACCAGTTCATCAACGTACTCCAGTTTTCGCAGAGCCGGCCAGCCGCGATAGCGCCGCCGCCAATTCGAACGTGGTTGTAACCAGACAGCAAATGTCTCGGCAAAGTCTTCGGCAGGATGCGCCTGCGCATACCATGCATCCAGATTCAAAACGTAACGCCGGCTGTTGGGTTTTGGTTTGTAAGACGGCGGATATTTCTGGGCGAACGATCCAAAGGTGCGAATCCAGCGCCGCTTGAAATGCAGCCGGAACGCGTTGTCGAGCGCGTGGCCGGCCTCGTGCCGCAGGATGCGCATACATTCGACGTCGGTGCCGCCTTCGACCTCGCGCATGTACCTGCGCTCGAGCTTCATCAGGCGCGGATGGGCCAGATAAAAAGGGATTGCAAAGCCAGGAACGCCGTCAGGCGTGAACCATTCCGCCGACAACCAAACGTGGGGCTTGAAGCGAATGCCTCGTTGGTTCAATTCACTGTAGAGTCGTTTGATGTGAGGTTCGATGAAAGAGCCTTTGATACGAATCGGCAGATCGCAGATGCGAGTGTCAAGCAGCCGCTCATCTGAGACGAGGCTCCATTTGAATCGCGCCGGCACAAATCGGCATTGTAGCGACGATCAGATTTCAAAGCCACAATCTTTTCTAATGATACTTGCTCGTAATCAGGAATCGAGTGTCCGCCAATGTGGTCCAAACACGGC
>DATISD010000144.1:0-4822 GCA_035469005.1 Pyrinomonadaceae bacterium
TAAGATAGTCGAGCGCCGAAGGTGCGTCACAGTCAGTACCACCTCCGTAAGGAGATGAGATAAGAAGGTTCGCTTTCGGATTAATGTCGGTCCTTCGGACCTCTCTTTTCGTCTAATCTCTTTATCCGCGGCCTTACGGCCCGCGGCTATTGAATGCCGCGCCTTCGGCGCCGTTTGAGACCTAAGACTGATGACCCGTTGATTGAGCCAAGCAAGATTATTCGATCGTCAACGCGCCAACCAGGTAAGCCATTTCGCCTTCGTTTGATTGTAAAACCAGACTGTATTCACCCGGCGGTATGTCGGCAGCGACGGATATTTCAAAACTGATCACGGGATACGGCGTGTCGAACTCTTCGGCGGCGAGCGAATCCTGATTCACTTTGATGAAAGGTGAAGTTGCGTTAATGCCGCCAAGCGGTATTTCGTCGATCCCTTCGCCGGCGACATAAACGGTAAACGTCTTACCCGCGCTGAGCGGCAAGGCGACCGTGGATAACTCGCCGTTCATGCCAATCAGCCGTGGTTTCAGGCTGGGCATTGGATTCGCGGAAACGAAGAACCCTAACGATCTGCCGGCGCCGGCCACAATTGGGATCACTTGTGAAGTCGAGCGCACCGCGATTTGAGTTCGAAACGGCGGCGCGGTATCAAACAACCCGGAATACGATCCGTTAGCCGTGGCAATTTCGTCTGCTTCGATTGGACCATCAAGGCTCTGGCCTATGATTCGATACCTTCCCGGCGCTAACGCATCAATGCGGTAACTGCCCGACGACAGCGTTACGTTTCCAGCGACTACTCTTCCGGTGACCGCATCTTCCGCAAATACGTGTCCGCCGAAGATCGGATGCGACTGTCCGGCGAACGAATTCGAAATCAATCTTCCAAAGATTGATCCCGTGCCGGCCCGCGATCCGTAAAGTGTTCGGGCTCCGGCGATGTCATCCTCAGACAAAGTTCGTTGGGTAAAAGCCGGAAGATTGTAAAGTCCGTTCATGGCCTGGCGCGGTTGCATTGTCGCACCCAAAATCGCCGAATGCTCGAGGCCTAACAGATGCCCGACTTCATGCGTGAGGGTCGATTCCAAATCGTAGGTGCCAACTGTGCCGTCACTCGAGAATGGGACGTTGGGGTTAAGCGCGATGTCGGCTTCAACGATGGCACCGCCGGAATCATAAAAGGTGCGAGTGCGGCCCGGATTGTCAGTCGATCCAAACAGAGCAGAGTTCTGATCCGAAACGGTAATCAGATTAATTCGATCGCCCGCATTCTGCGGGCTGATTGTTTGCAGCGAAGAACTGGTTTCCAGAAACTCTAGATCGGCTACGCCGGCCCAATGTTGCATGGCGCGCCGCGCTGCTCCTATTACGTCACTGCCGGATTTGACATTCGCGGGTGGGGAAACCAGGGAAGCTGAAAACGCGATAATGATCGGGTGCGTCAGCCACCTGCGGGTCACAATGCCTGAGCTATCGCGATATTGCAGGGTGTACGCGCGAAGCGGCGCCTGCGCGCCTACAAGGACGAGCAATGAGAGGATGGCGCTGAGTCGTTTCCCAGTCATCCGCGGCACTTTTGATTCACAAACGTCGCTGTTGGCTGCTCGCGTGCTTACCGTTACTGTATGCGTCTCTCAGCCAAAATCACTTTCGCGCGACCAGGTCAGTACCAGCCGCGTAAAACGGCTGGGATAAAGAGGCGATTGATTTCACCTGCTGACGCAGATGGTGCTTAGTTCAGCTCCCGGGAGACAGAGGCGCCGAGTGGCGCTAATCTTACCACGCCTTCGGCCGATCTCCGTTGAGTTTTCCGCTGACGCTAAGCGCGCGGTGCGTAGAGGTGCAGTTTGACGAGAAAGCACAGGTGTCCTGTCCGAGAATCACGTGCAGGATGGGGGTGCCATGTTCAAACTTCACCAATACCCGCCCGGTGGACTCTGCTGGAATTCGAACAATTCCTGCGGTATATTGATCGCCGCTAAGACACACTTGCTCGCGCGGACAGCATCTCAAACTATATTCCAGAAGTGACAATTCCCGGCAGACAAGTCTTTTCGATAAGGAACTGGCGTCAGATTTCGACGCCGGCCGTTCTCGCTTGTCTTCTGTTACTCGTTGGTTCCGCCGTTATGTTTGCTCCCCAGGGCGCGAACGCGAGGCGGGCGTCGCCGAGTCAAACGGCGATCAGTGAGAAGCGTCATCGTCCAGAGTTTGTGCCCGGCGAAGCGCTGGTCAGGTTCAAGAAGGATCGTGGATTCGAAGGCACCAGACAGCTCGCCGTTCCAGGTAGTGACCGTACAGCAACGGGCAAAGGTCTCTTGGCGGTTCCTTCGGAGGAAGCAGTGCTTGTCAACGTTGAGCGCTTCGAAGGATCAGATATTGTCGAAGGCTTGCGAATCGCACGGTCGGCTCCGGGGGACACGATGAAGGTCGTCGCTGCGTTCAAAGCCCGCGATGATGTGCTCTACGCTGAACCGAATTACATCCTTCATCTCGATGCTACGCCCAACGATCCGCAATTTGCGTCGCTGTATGGAATGAATCTGATTGGAGCGCCGCAGGCCTGGGATACCACCCAGGGTAGCAGCAGCATCGTCGTAGCCGTGATTGATGAAGGAATTGACATCGGCCATGAGGATCTGGGGGCCAATATCTGGAACAACCCCAGTCCGGGATCAATAGCGGGTATCACCGGTGATCTTCATGGTTACGATTTTCACGATAACACCGGAACGATTCCCGCTGAGCCGCACGCAACCCACGTTGCCGGCATAGCCGGCGCAGTAGGAAACAATAGCATTGGGGTGGTTGGAGTTAACTGGCACGTCAATTTGATGTCCTTACGTTTCCTTTCAGCCGCAACGGGTTCCGGAAGCGAAACCGATGCCATCAAGGCATACGCCTACGTAAAACAGATGCGCGATCTGTGGTTATCGCAGGGCCCGAACAAAGGCGCAAATATTCGAGTCGTGAATGCGAGTTACGGCGGCGGAGGGTACTCGCAAGCATCGGCCGATGCGATTAACGCGCTGGGTCAATCAGGCGTGCTATTTGTGGCTGCCGCCGGAAATGACGCTACGGACAGCGACGTTAGTCCCCACTATCCTTCCGGCTATGCGCTGCCCAACGTGATCTCAGTCGCTTCGACGACCAGCGCCGACACGCTTTCGAGTTTCTCGAATTTTGGGGCCCACTCGGTGCTCATGGGCGCGCCCGGTTCGGGAATTCTAAGCACGCTCCCCGGCAATTCATACGGACTGTTAAGCGGCACCTCGATGGCCACGCCGCATGTCTCGGGGGCAGCGGCTTTGTTGTGTGCAGCAAATGCAAATCTCTCCGTCAACCAGCTGCGCGCGCTGCTCGCATTCAACGGTGATAGCTTCCTCGCGCTTCAGGGAAAGACACTTACCAGCCGTCGCCTGAACGTTTCCAAATCACTGCAGGCGTTGAACGAAGGCGACACGACTGCACCGGGATCTGTCGCTTCGCTTCAGGTTAGTTCGCAAAACGGTCGCAGCGTCACCCGTTCATGGAGTGCGTCGGGAGATGATGGTGCGGCGGGCCAGGCGTCGCTCTATGACATCAGTTTCATAGATCAGACCACCCAGGCGGTGATCCCGCTGACCAGGGTGGCGCCGGCAGCGCCGGGCACGACACAGAACCTCAACGTCAACATTCCCTATCGTCATACGGCCGGGATAATCCGCCTGCGCGAGTTCGATAATGTCGGCAATGAAGGCACACCAGTAAACGTGGCGGTGACAGTACCGCTGAACGCGGCAGATCCTTATACCACCGCGCTGAACTCGCCGGCATCGCTTTCAACCGGCGGCACCGCTCTGGTGGGACTGAATTTCGACGATCGGTACCTGGAGAATTACGCGCTGCCATTCTCGTTTCCGTTCTTCGGCCAGGCATACAACGCGGTGACGATTTCGACCAACGGCAACTTATATTTCTCGGCGCCGCCGAAACGCGCCAACGGCGATGCGGACGATGTGCCCAGCTCGACTGCTGATTTGTCGCTCCGCAAAATGATTGCCGGCATGTGGGACGATCTCGATCTGACTGTCAGCCGCCGCGCCGACGCCGGCGTCTATGTCGTGCAAACGGATTCAACCCGAATCATTTTCCGTTGGCAAGGCGTTCTGTTTGAGGATGGAAGTCCCGTCAACTTCGAAACTGAGTTAAGGTCTGACGGAACAATCACCACTCGCTATGGTGCGGGAAACACAAACCTTTATCCAGTGGTCGGCATTTCCGGCGGCGAGCCCGATCCTTACGTGATTGATGCGCTCACGTCTGAGACGTCGCCGAAAAATTTGACCAACGCCCAGAGCGCAGTTTTTTCTCCTCGGACAACTTGCACCTATTCGCTTTCCCCAACAAGCCAGAACTTCGCTGTTGGCGGCGGCGCCAGCAGCGTCAACGTAACCACACAAGGCGGATGCCCCTGGGGTGCCGTCAGCAATACTCCCTGGATCACCGTCACCGGCGGCTCCATTGGCAACGGCAACGGCACCGTGAATTATTCAGTCGCGGCCAATCCGCTGACGACTGTGCGCTCAGCAACGATAAACATCGCCGGTTCTACCTTCACCGTTAATCAGGATGCTGCTCCAAGTCCGACGCCCACACCCACACCCACTCCGCCGGCCAACACCGCGCAGTTCAGTTCTGCGACTTACAGCGTACAGGAAGACTGCACGACGGTGACCATAACCGTGAACCGTAGCGGCAACACCTCCGGCGCGGCCACCGTTGATTACAGCACCTCGGATGTGACAGCGACCGAGCGCAAGGATTACATCACCGCGCTT
>DATISD010000145.1:0-2544 GCA_035469005.1 Pyrinomonadaceae bacterium
AGTTCTTCCGCGGATTGCTGCTGAGGTACGCGGAGATCGACCCCATGAACACCCTGCCGAAATCTGCGAGCTTGCGTTCTCCGACTCCATTAATGCGAGCAAACTCACCCTCAGTCGTCGGGTAATACCGGGCCATTTGTCGCAGGGAAACATCCGAGAAGATGATGTACGCGGGGAGGCTTCGTTCATCGGCAATTCTCTTGCGCAGCCGGCGCAGCTGGTCGAACAACTTTTCATCGCAATCGATTCCTCCGACACCATAATCACGGGCGCGAGATTTCTTCTCGCCGGGAAGCTTCTCTGGTTTCGGCGGAGTAATCGGTTTGGCCATCACGATTGACTCGCGTTGTTTGAGCGCGCGCCGGCCTTCATCGGTGACCTGCAGTACATTGAATTTTTCAGCCAATTGCCGGACGTAACCCAGCCGTACCAACTCGCGGCCAATCAGAATCCATTCGGCCCGACTGTGTTCTTTGCCGATGCCGTAAGTCGAAACCAGGTGATGGTCCCACTTCAGAACCTTTTCAGTTTGCGCGCCGGCAAGGACCTCCGCGACTTGATTGACTCCGAAATCGAAGCCGCTCTTTTCACGCAGACGATAAACGCAAGAGAGAAACTTTTGCGCTTCGACTGTGCCATCGTAAGTCTCGCGCGGCGTCAGGCAATTATCGCAGGCGTGGCAATTCGGTTCGTTAAAGTGCTCTCCGAAATAACGCAGCAGCGCGGCGCGCCGGCATTCCGCGCTCTCGGCCAGCTCAACCATATGTCGCAACTGCTGTCGGGCGATCTTTCGCTCCTGCTCGTTTGAGATTTCATCGATGAACTTCGAATACTTAACGGCGTCGCCGGCGCTGAAAAGTAAAAGGCATTCGCTCGGCAATCCATCGCGGCCCGCGCGGCCCGTCTCCTGATAAAAACCCTCGACGTTCTTCGGCAAATCGTAATGAACGATAAAACGCACATTCGGCTTGTTGATGCCCATGCCGAAAGCAATGGTGGCGCAAATCACGCGCACCTCATCGCGCAGAAAGAGTTCCTGGTTAGTCGCGCGCGTCTTCGCGTCCAAACCGGCGTGATAAGGCTCGGCTTTGACTCCATCCGCTTTCAAACGTGCCGCGACGTTCTCAGTGCTGTTCCGGCTCTGGCAGTAGACAATTCCGCTATCGTCCGGCCGCGCGCTCACAAATCTCAGCAGCTGTTTATAGGAACTGTTCTTCGGCAAAACGCGATAGGTGAGATTGGGACGATTAAAGCTGGCGACGTAACAGCCCGGTTGGCGCAAACGAAGTTGTTTGAGGATGTCGCTCTGGACGCGCCGGGTGGCCGTCGCGGTTAACGCCATCACGGGCGTTTGCGGAAACAGCTCGCGCAGTTGCGCCAGCTGGCGATATTCAGGCCGAAAGTCGTGCCCCCATTCGCTGATGCAATGCGCTTCGTCAATGGCGATTTGATTGACGTTCCAGTTTTTCAAATTAGCCAGGAAGCCGGGGAGCATCAAACGCTCGGGCGCCACATAAAGCAGACTGTATTCACCATCCCGCAGGCCCAGCATGCGTTTCGCCACTTCATTCGTGTTCAGCGTGGAATTAAGAAACGTGGCGGCAATCCCACTGGCCCGGAGCGCATCCACCTGATCCTTCATCAACGAAATTAACGGCGACACCACGACGGTCAATCCTGCGCGCGCCAACGCCGGCAACTGGAAACAGAGTGACTTGCCGCCACCCGTAGGCAACAGCGCGAACACATCGCGGCCGGCCAAAGCACTGCGGATAATCTCTTCCTGCAAAGGCCGAAACGAATCGAAGCCGAAAGATTGTTTGAGTAAGGGGAGGAGGGACGTTGATTCAGAGTTCATCGACGAAAGTCACGCTTGGGCGATTAAGCCGTCAGGACCAAAGATTGATTGCATAAGTGGAAGTATATCCGCAGATTACGCAGATTACACAGATTCAGGAGATAGCCACAAAAAGGCGCAAGAAGCAAAAAAGCAATTGCGTGATAAGAAGTGTGCGACAAAGCACTCAGCCGGCGTTTTCAAGGGATACTCTATTGATTCGAATCAAACAGGGAACTCCTTAGACCGCCATTGTCCTCTTCAAACGCTTCGCATACAGCGGAAACTTCGCCGTTAACTCTGCCACGGCGCGCTTCACATTGTTGCGCACTTCTTCAGATTCAGGCTCGCGCACGATTGCCGAAATCATCAGGCCAATCTCGCGCATCTCCGGTTCTTTCATGCCGCGCGTGGTAACCGCGGGTGTGCCTATGCGTAGGCCCGACGCCACAAAGGGCTTGTTTTGATCGAAAGGAATCGTGTTCTTGTTCACGGTTATATTGGCGCCTTCGAGAGCCTTCTCGGCGTCCTTTCCGGTAATTCCCTTCCCGTCCATCCAGACGTCAACCAGCATCAGGTGATTGTCAGTGCCGCCGGACACAATTCGCAGTCCCTGCTCCTGAAGTTCTGAGCAAAGCGCTTTGGCGTTTGCGAGTATCTGGCGCTGGTATTCTTTGAAGTCGTCGCGCAGAGCTTCACCAAAAGCC
>DATISD010000146.1:0-5326 GCA_035469005.1 Pyrinomonadaceae bacterium
CCTGGCGGTTCCCGTACACGTAATAAGGAATCTGATTGTCCGTGGTAACGTGATAAAGCTGGCCATTCGGTAGTTGAATCCGCTGCCAGCTTTTCCCACGCGTCACGGAGAGACTGACACCGGAATCATTAGCGATGGCAATTCGATTAGGCTGCGTTGGATCGATCCAAATGTCATGATTGTCACCACCGGGACTGCCGGCAAAACCACCGCCACCGCCTCCAAGACTGCGGATAGTCTCGCCGCCGTCGAAGGAAACGTTGTAGGGATTCGTTAGGAAGTGGACCTCATTATCATTGTCGGGCGAAACCTCAAGGCGGAAATAGTAGTGCGTACGGCCACCCATGCTGCGATCGTAACTGATAAGGCGCCAATTCTCGCCGCCGTCGTCCGAACGCCAAAGCTTGCCGCGATCAGTCTCCTGGCCTTTGTATGGAACTCCGTCGCCGGTTTCAATCAGCGCATATATCCGATTTGAATTTGAGCGCGCGATGGCCAGAGCCCATTTTCCAGTCGTGCGAGTCGGCAATCCGTGCCCGGTTATTTTGCGCCAGGTCGCACCTTCATCACGCGATACATAAAGACCGCTTCCGGGGCCGCCGCTTTCACGACCCCAGGTGTGAATCTCAAATGGCCACATGCCGGCGAACAGAGTTCGGGCGTTGTTCGGGTCCATCACCATGTCTGAACAGCCGCAGTTCTCATCCACAAACAGCACACGTTCCCAGTGCGCTCCACCGTCAGTGGTACGGAACACGCCGCGCTCAGGCTGTGGGCCGTACGCGTGGCCGACGGCGCAGGCGAGCACAATGTCCGGATTCTTTGGATCGATGGCAATGTGTCCGATGCGGCCGGTTTTCTCCAGGCCCATCAACTTCCAGGTTCTGCCGGCATCAGTTGATTTGTAGATTCCCTGTCCCACCGAGATGTGACTGCGAATCCATGCTTCACCTGTTCCTGCCCAGACGATGCCTGGATCGGATGGCGCAACGGCCAGCGATCCGATCGATGAAACCGGCTGGCTGTCGAAGATTGGTTCCCAGTGAATGCCTCCGTCTATGGTCTTGAAGATGCCACCCGAAGCCGAGCCCGCGTAATAGATGTAGGGCTGGCCCGGCACACCGACGATCGACGTCGTGCGGTTGCCGACTGGACCAATGTATCGCCAACGCATCGCCTCAGTGTTAGGTTGCTGCGCGTAGACGCATGTAATGATGAAAATAATTGAGATCAGAGGAAAACTTCGTCGCATGGTTCTAAACATTGGTAAGCCTCCTGGGGTGGTGATGCGGATTCAAAGCGTACTGAATTCATCCTGGTTGCGTCTAACCGCAGAGGATACGGAGGATTTTCGCAGAGGAGAATGCCGAGGTTTCTCTGCGCGCCTCTGCGACAACCTCTGCGCTCTCTGCGGTTAATGGCCTTCGCTCGGTAGCGGTTCTTGACCCTTTGCCGCAGTTGCGACAGAAGCTCTCGCCAGGCGCCGCTAGTGCGCTGCACTGCGGGCAAACTGTGGCCTTCAAGGTTGGATCATTCATTATTCTTTTTTTGAGTTCTCGGCTTGTCCGCCTGGCACGGACCTGCGCTTCCGCGCCTCATAATCAAAATGTATTTTCGGAGATGCTTCTATCTAGAAAGAAAACGAAAGTCAATAGGCAGTAACTCAAGCCAACGCCAGGCACTTGATCTCGTCAGGCGATTCGGGGTATTCCCCCCTTTCCTTAACGCGCTATTTGCTGCCCGGAGTTTGCGCGTTTAAGCTAATCCAGACACCGCAACTGTGAAGGAAAAACTATGAGTGAGAAACGAAAGGCGCTTATTGTGGTCGACGTCCAGAATGATTTCTGTCCCGGTGGATCTTTGGCCGTAGCGCACGCAGACGAGGTCGTAGCGCCGTTGAACAGATTGATCGGCGAATTTCTCGATCGCGGCGAACCCGTTTACAAAACGCGCGATTGGCATCCCGCGAAGACTAAACACTTTCAAGCCTATGGCGGCACCTGGCCGGTTCACTGTGTACAGGGAACGTACGGCTCAGAGTTTCATCGAGACCTATCGGACGACCCGCGCGCCACCATCATCTCCACAGGAACGACCGAAAGCACGGACGGATATTCCGGATTCGACGGAACAAACCTGGGTCGACTGCTCAGGGAAGAAGGGGTGAACGAAGTTTGGGTCGGAGGATTGGCGACCGATTACTGTGTGAAGCACACCGTGCTTGACGCGTTACGTGAAGGATTTGAAGTCAAAGCACTGGCCAACGCCATGCGAGCAGTGAACGTAAATCCTGACGACGGCGCGAAAGCGATCGCCGAGATGCGCGAGGCCGGCGCGGAGATAGTCGGCGATGAAAAGAAGGCCGCGGGGCTGTGAGGTACACACTGCTCCGGAGGGCCGTCTCAGGAGCACGCCAGAGGCGTGCCTGCCTGCTCTCTCAGAGCACGCCAGAGGCGTGCGTACCTTCCGAACTGCCTACCGGCACCGGTGTTTGCAATCTTCCTTGATTTCCTTTGCCCTTCGCTCACAAATCTTTCGCTCATTCTTGAAAGGTATCAGCTTGCATGCATCCTTCTGGATCTTGTAACGATCGGCACAGTGATCCGTGCATCGATTGCCCGCTTCCGACGTTGTTCCCGAACCCAGAAATATTACCGCTCCCGTAATCAGTGACAGACTGACTGCCTTAATAATCCTCACGGCCATCATTGCTTCACTCCATTTGATTGTTGGCTTTCTTTCGCCTGCGGCATCGCATTTCACAGTCGCAGCTATCAAGGGAAGAGTTCGAGGGGATGGACCAAGGATACTACCGAACTTCTCATGAGAGAAAGCGACCGCCCTCGAATGTGAGTTTTGGCCAACCAGGACGCAGGAGTATTATGCTGCGCGATGGGGACCCTGAACATCGACCGCTATCACGCCGCGATGGGCGACGCATCCTACAAAGATGTGACGCGCGTTCACGGCAAGCCGCTCAGCGACATGACGGCCACGTTCTATGTCACGCAACGCAAGCTTCCTTTCGCACCGCTCCTGGGCCATGAACGGCTGATTCGATTGCTGGTTGACAGCCAAATCGATCGTCCGCGATTGCGGTTTCTCGAGCAGGATCGCGGCGGCTTGCAAAGATTTGCCAAAGCAATCGAAGACATTCAGTTTGCCGGAACCATCCGTGCGGTCCGGCCGGGCACGATCATGTTTCCCAATCAACCCGTCGCCGACATTAGCGGCAAATTCGGGCTGACGCAGGCGCAGGAAATCAAATTCGAACACGCATTCGATTTGCCGATGACTACCGCCAGCGTGGCCATGCAGTTTCGCATGGTGGCGGGCGAACGCTGGCTGTCGGATTTTTCCCTGAGACGCAACGGCGACATCGAGCGGGCCGTGGACATCGCGACTTACGCGTTCATCGGCGGATTCAATGACACGTCGAACATGGAGGCCGCGCATCGTCTGGACATTCCCGCGGTGGGTACCGAAGCGCACTATTGGCAGCAAGCCTATCTCGAATACTTGTCCGAGCCGGAGATCGAGCCGCGCACCGGACAACCGAAACATTTCGAGCAGGTCGCTTTTGAACGCTGGCTCGACGCGAATCCCCATGGCACGACGCTCCTGCTCGACACCATCGATGTCTACATGGGCGCGGTGCACGCCGCCATGGCGGCGACTTCGACGGACGCGCGACGCAGCGCATTCAAAGGCTTTCGCGTTGATTCTGGCGATCTCGCAGAGCTGGGCAAATGGTGCTTCGAATTTTTCGAAGCAAATGGGCTGCATGGTTTGCGGCCGAATCTTACCGGCGATCTGGACGTCGAAAAGGTCGAACGAATCGTCAAAGAGTTTCCGAAGGTGGCGGGTTTCGGCATCGGCACCAAGCTTTCCAGCGAGGTCAAGAACGTCGCCGGCGTGATTTTCAAAGCCTGCATGATTGACGGCCGGCCCACACTGAAGGCGTCAAACTCTCTGGAAAAAACGACGCTGCCCGGATGTTTACAGGTCTTTCGCGGCACCGATAGCGATGGGAACTATTTGGCCGACGTGACCGGTTTGGACGAGGAGCAAGTAGAGATTCCCGGAGCTGCCAAAGTCGAGCGATTGTTACAGCCGTTCTGGAAGAGCGGACAGTATTCGCCCATCCCCTCGATCGAAAAACAGAAAGCCTTCGTCGCTGATCAGATGCAGCGATTCCCCAACCTGCACAATTACCCTTGCATCTTGAGCGATCGACTTACGAAGCTGCGCGACGAACTGACAACGCAAATGCGCGCCGACAATTCCGGCTGGGAAAAAGTTCTGGAAATGCCGGAAGGAATGCCGGAAGAATTACAGCAAGTGCGATGAAACCTCCGATCATCGCTTTAATCTTTCTCTGCCTTCAAAATTTCGCGTGGCCAGGGACCCAAAAACCTTTTCCTGATCCGCCAAACGATCTCACTCGCTCGCGTGAAATCGCGGCGGCTAGCTCAGGTGTGCTTTCCCCACAGAAAGCCAAGCTATGCAAGAATTTTTACAGAGACGTGGTTATCAGTAGGAGGTAAGATCTGATCGGATCTTCGGCCCTAAGCATATTGCATGAGCACCGAAGGTGCGAGATATAAAAGCCTGGGCCAACGGCCCAGGTTAAGTCCTGCCAGGAGATTTTGAGGTTGCCGGCATAAGTGCCGGAGGAATTGCAGCGAGGTGAAAGAATGAAACCTCCCACGTCACGGCCAGGTTTGATCCCCGTTCATGGCGGTTATCGAAATCTTAAGAGTTTCCAGTTAGCGCAGCTTGTATACGATCTGACAGTAAGATTTTGTGACCGTTACATCGGAAAACGAACGCGAACTCATGACCAAATGGTGCAAGCAGCGCGCAGCGGTGTGCAAAATATAGCCGAAGGCAGCATGGCTTCGGCTACTTCCAAGAAAACTGAACTCAAGTTAACGAACGTTGCGCGCGCCAGTTTGGAAGAACTACGGTTGGATTACGAGGACTTTCTGCGACAGCGTGCATTACCCCTTTGGGAGCGAAACGACTCGCGCCGCGCAGAACTGATCGTACGTAGGCCGACGACCGCTGACGCAGTTGCGGCCTGGGCGCGTGATGTCCGTGGATGGGATGGACAACATAGACAGCATGGCCTGATTGGACATGGTCCTGATACGGATCCGCAATCTGCGGCGTCGTCCACGATGTCCACCGAGTCCACCAAGTCCACTTACGCCGAAATCTCGGCCAATGGCGCACTAACCCTGATCGCGGTTGCGTCCGCATTGCTCACCCGACAAATCGCCAGCCTTGAGAGAGCGTTCCTTCGTGAAGGGGGCTTTACCGA
>DATISD010000147.1:0-3407 GCA_035469005.1 Pyrinomonadaceae bacterium
GATCTCGATCTAACGGGCAGCAAGTACGGCTGCGGCGAAGGTCAATGCGGTGCCTGCACTGTGCTCATCGATGGTCAGCCAACGCGCTCGTGCATCACGCAGGTAGGACGCGCTGCCGATAAACAAATCACCACCATCGAGGGGCTTGAGAGAAATGGCCAGCTGCACCCTTTGCAGGAAGCCTTCATCAAAGCTGACGCCATGCAATGCGCCTATTGCACGTCCGGAATGATCATGTCGGCGACTGCCCTGCTGGCCAAAACCCCGAAGCCCAATCGGGAAGACATCGTTCGCGGAATGAACGGAAACATCTGCCGCTGCGGCAGCTATCAGCGCATCGTCGAGGCAATCCAAATCGCTTCCGGTACGCAGGCTTCCAGCCTGCGGCACGCTGGAAGCGTGCGTACCGACGCGAAGGAGGTGACGAAATGATTGACGAACGAGACTTGTTCGAACCATTCGAAACTGAACGTTACGAACTTGTCGAGGGGCCGGTTTACAACTTCAGTTTCGATCGTCGTGATTTCATCAAAGCTTTCGGTCTGGGAATTATCTTTATCGTGCCAGTCACGCGGGCTCTTGCGCAACAACGCGGTCAGGGCGAATCGGGGCGCGGCGGTTTCAACGACCGGCTGCCGAACGACATCGACGCCTGGATTCACATCGACGAGAAGGGCGAGGTCACAGCATTTACCGGCAAGGTTGAGGTGGGGCAAAACACCCGCACCTCTTTAATACAGGCGGTTGCAGATGAGCTGCACGTGCCGGTTGCGTCGGTCCATCTCGTCATGGGTGACACCGATCTCACTCCTTTTGATATGGGAACGTTCGGCAGTCGCAGCACGCCGACGATGGCGCCGCAGCTGCGCAAGGCCGCGGCCGCTGCACGCGAGATGCTGATCGCAATGGCTGCGGAGCAGTTGAAAGTTGCGCCGGGAGACTTGCGGATCGTAGACGCGCGATTCGTCAATCATGACAAATCGAAGAGTCTCACGCTCGCTGAGGTCGCCAAAGGTCGCAAGCTCGTCAAGGTCATTCCCGATAACATCGCCATCACTCAACCAAAGGACTGGACCGTGGCGGGCACGTCGGTCACGAAAGTCAATGCCAAAGAACTTGTGACTGGAAAGCATCGCTACGCTTGCGACATCAAGCGGGAGGGCATGCTGTTCGGCAAAGTCGTTCGCCCGGCAACATTCAACGCGACCCTGGTTTCCAGCGACACGAAAGCAGCCCAAGCGATGCCCGGCGTAAAGGTCGTGACGGACGGAAACTTCATCGGCGTAGTTGCGCCGGACCAGCAAACGGCAACCAGGGCGGCGAATGCCATCGCCGTTGATTGGAAATCACCGGGGCAGCCGTCGAACGCGGAATTGTTCGACTTGTTGCGCAAACCAGCCAGCGGAGGACGGGGTGGCGGCGAAGGCGGAGGCGGCGGCTCGCGGCCACAAGGTTCGATCGCAGATGGTTTAGCTGCCGCTGATAAAAAGCTGGAAAAGACCTATACCGTCGCCTACATCGCGCATGCACCGCTCGAACCGCGCGCCGCCGTCGCGGAATGGAGTGGCGACAAGCTCACCGTGTGGACTGGAACTCAAAGGCCTTTCGGTGTGCGCAGCGAACTCGCCGACGCCTTTCATATTTCGGAAGACAAAGTTCGCGTCATCATGCCCGACACTGGTTCAGGCTATGGCGGAAAACACACGGGCGAATGCGCGATCGAAGCGGCCCGGCTGGCCCGCGCTGCAGGCAAGCCGGTAAAGCTTGTCTGGACGCGTGAGGAAGAATTCACCTGGGCGTACTTTCGGCCCGCTGGTGTGATCGACATCAAGAGCGGGGCGAAGAACGACGGCGCGATCACGGCCTGGGAATTTCACAACTACAACTCGGGCCCAGCAGGAATTCAAATCAAGTACGAGATTCCGAACCACGACATTCGCTTTCATCAATCGAATTCGCCTCTGCGCCAGGGTTCGTATCGCGGCCTCGCGGCCACCGCGAATCATTTCGCACGCGAATCGCACATCGATGAGCTGGCGAATGAACTCAAGATGGATCCACTGGAGTTTCGTTTGAAGAACATCAAGGACGAACGTCTGCGCGAGGTGCTGCAAGCGGCAGCGAAATTGTTCGGTTGGGGAAAAACAAAACCAGCGAACGGCCACGGATTTGGAATCGCCTGCGGATTTGAGAAGGGTGGCTATGTCGCGACCTGCGCGGAAATAGCGATCGAGTCGCCTTCAACGAATGAAGATAAAGCCAACAAGCGGGTTCGAATCGTGCGCGTGGCCGAAAGTTTCGAATGCGGCGCCGTCGTCAACCCTCTTCACCTGAAGAACCAGATTGAGGGTTCAATTGTGATGGCGATTGGCGGCGCTTTGTTTGAATCGATTAACTTCGCCAACGGAAAGATTTTGAATCCGCACTTTGTCAACTACCGCGTGCCGCGGTTCAGCGACTTGCCTTTGATCGAGATCGTAGTCCTTGATCGCAAAGACATTCCGTCCGCCGGCGCAGGCGAAACACCGATTGTTGGTTTGGCTCCTGCCGTTGCCAGCGCGATTTTCAACGCGACGGGCGTCCGGCTGCGCTCGCTTCCGCTGGCGCCAAGAGGGCTTTCATCATAACTTTCGTTTAGAGCGAGTTGTGGCGTTACAAGTACCGCCTCTAAACGAAACGAGATGGAGATTTGAAATGCTAAAAGTTGAAGACATGTCACCTGCGGAAATGCACACCCTGCTTCAGTGCGAGAGCTTCGGCCATCTGGGCTGCGCGCGTGACAACCGGCCATACGTCGTGCCGATGCACTATGCCTATGACGGGAAGGAACTTTATTTCTTTACCACTCAGGGAATGAAGACCCAATACATTGACGCAAACCCGCAGGTTTGTTTACAGGTCGAAGAGATCAAAGACTCGACTCACTGGAGCAGCGTGATGGTGATCGGCCGCGCCACCGAGATAACCAACAAGGATGAAACTGAGCGCGCTATGAAACTTATCACGGAACGCAATCCCTCACTGACACCAGCGATTAGCGCGACCCAACTCGATTCGATGGGACGCGCGGTTGATATCGCGCTTTATCGTATTACACCTGAAGTGATCGACGGCCGGCAGACTGTCTAAGTTGCGAATTAGTGCGTCCAGCACGCTTCAATTCTCCAGAAGTCTTTAGCGCGGCAACCGCTTCGCGCTCATAGCGGGCGAGGGCGCCCGCGCTCCCAGTATTAACGGGCTCGTTCGAGAACAGATCGACTTTTAGCCAAAGCCAACGACGCCTTAAAGCGGAACTCCGAACGCGGGGAACTCGGTGTATATTGCCCGCAAATGATTCGACGCCGGAAATTTCATCGCGCGGTTTTTATCGCGGCCGGAATTTAATTTGGAGTGCGCCGGCATCGACG
>DATISD010000148.1:0-5616 GCA_035469005.1 Pyrinomonadaceae bacterium
CCCTTCAGATCGAGGACCATGAGGATTTATCGCGTAACTACCTGTCCATTGATCGTGAGGACCAACAGCGCGAGCAGAATGAAGAAGGCGAGATGCGAGACATTCCAACCCTTCCTTTGAGGCAAGGCCGTCCGCACAGAACTACTACTTGATGCTTACGAGCATCGGCTCACGTACTGGCTTTGACGACTGCCCTTCAGCCAGCAATTTCTCTGTTTCCATCACAAAAGCTTCGACGATGTCTTCGCCGGCTACCTTGCGCATCGGCACGCCGTCTTTGAAGATCATGCCGACGCCGCGACCGAAGGTAATGCCGAGCTGCGAGTCGTGTGCCTCACCCGGTCCGTTAACCGCGCAACCCATAATTGAAAGATGCAAAGGCTCTTCGACATGGGCGAGACGACGTTCAATCTCAGTAACGATTTCTACAAAGTTATCGACGTCCAGACGTCCGCAGGTTGGACATGCGACCACGGTCACGCCACGGTTGCGCAAACCCAGCGACTTCACGATTTCCCAGGCGACCCGAACTTCTTCCTGCGGCTCTGCGGCCAGCGAGACCCGAATCGTATCGCCGATGCCTTCGTGCAGCAGAATGCCCAGGCCGATTGAAGACTTGACCGTGCCGGTAAAGGCCGTGCCCGCCTCGGTCACGCCCAGATGAAAAGGATAGTCGACCTTCTCGGCGAGCAAACGGTAAGCGGCAACAGTGCGGTGAACGTCCGAAGCTTTGAGCGAAATAACAATGTCGGTAAAGTCGAGGTCCTCAAGGATCTGAATGTGACGCATCGCCGATTCGACCATCGCTTCCGGCGTAGCCGTGCCGTATTTCTTTAGCAAATCCTTTTCCAGCGAGCCGCCATTAACACCGATGCGAATCGGCACTTTCTGTGCTTGCGCCGCGCGCACAACCTCGACAATCCGTTCGTGCTTGCCGATATTGCCGGGATTCAGCCGGAGCTTGTCGATGCCGGCCTCCAGGGCCATCAGGGCGAGCTTGTAGTGAAAATGGATATCCGCAACGATTGGCACTTCCGGCACGCGCTTGCGAATCTCTTTCAAAGCAATCGCGGCCTCGTTGTCCGGCACTGCCAGCCGCACAATCTCGCACCCGGCGCTGACCATCTGTTCGATCTGCTCGACAGTCTCACCCACATTCGCGGTGTCAGTCTTGGTCATCGACTGAATCACCACCGGTGCGCCGCCGCCGATCTGAACATGCTTGACTTGTACGGCTCTGGTTTTACGCATAAGGACAACTGTTTTAGAGTTCCGCCTTCAGGCGACGCCGCCTAAAGCGGAACTCCGACCTTACCTTGACGGCGCCGGCGAAGCCGCAGGCGGGCTGTCCGCTACCCCGCGTGAAATCGACACCTGTTTCAAGATGTCGTTGGTGATCACAAAGACCATGAGTAAGATGACCACCACGAATCCTACTTGCTGAATCCGTTCGCGAATTCGCATCGAGATGGTCAGCCCAATCAGAGCGAGCGCACCTTCAATTAACAATAAGAAGATCGCGCCGCCGTCCAGCACCGGTATTGGCAGCAGATTGAACACGCCCAGGTTCAGACTCAGAAAACCGAGCGTTGAGAACACACCGGCCCAGCCCAGACGAATCGCCGAGGTCGAAGCCACCCGATAAATTCCAATCGGGCCCGACAGAGTGTTGCGCACCGAGCGCTTGCCTGCGAATAGCTGGCCCAGCGCCTTGCCCGTCACCCGCATGTATTCCCAGTTGAGGTCGAAAGCTTCTACGGCTGCACCACTCAAACCGACTCGTTGATAGGGAATCTCTTCATCAGGCGTGAAGCCCAGTCTTTCTCTTTTTTCCTGTGGGTCGAGCTGACGTGGTGTGGCTGTTATGTCCCGCGATTGTCCTGCGTTCTCGACGCGCAAAGTAATCGGCTGTCCTTTGTGCTCACGAATGAATTGCGAGACCTGCTCGGCGCTTTTCACCGGCTCGCCATTAACGGCGACGATGCGATCACCAACTCGCAAACCGGCTTCCGACGCCGGAGAGTTGGGCACCAGCTCGCGCACCACGATGGGAACGTTTCCGTAATCCGGAAGGAAATCGAGAAACCCAACCGTCTCGCCTTCTTCTGTGTGCGGTGTGGGTTTGATTGTGAGTTTGACGCGTTGGCCGGCGCGTTCAACTTCCAACGGCAACGGCAGGCCCGGCGAAAGCAAAGCATCATCGGCAACTGTTTTCCACTTTGGGTTACTGTTTCCGTCGAAAGATACAATGAGGTCGCCCGGTTTCAGTCCGGCCTGTTCGGCAGCGCCGCCCGGCACAACTTGCCTCACTACTGGAGGAGGCGTCGCCTGCACTCCGTACATCAGAGCACCAGCAAACGGAATCGACAGCGCCGTCAGGATATTCATCACCGGACCGGCGATGGCCACCATGATCCGTTGATACCTCGGCCGCAAATCAAAACGCTCATGCGGCGGAATGTCGGGCGCGCCTTCGCCTTCGATGGGCGCGTTCGATTCGTCGCCGCCCAACTTTACATAACCACCAAGCGGAATGGCGGAAATCCGATAATCGGTAGTGCCCTTTTTGACTCCCCAAAGCCGCGGGCCAAAACCAAACGAGAAAGTTTCGACGCGAATTTTCAGGAGCTTCGCGACAATAAAATGGCCGAACTCGTGCAGCGTTACCGCTGCGCCGAGAATAAAGATGAAAGCTAAGATGCCGATGATTCCGCTTTGTAACAAACTCATTATGAGCCTCGATTATTGAGTTTACGTGTCGTGTAAGGAGAGGTCAAACGGTGGATTCAATAGGTTCTTGCGGTCTCACGCAACATTCAGGCGCGGTTCTCGACTTAAATCTGAGATTGCCGCTCTGGCTGAGGTGCGGGCGTCGCGATCCGCATTCAGCACCGCAGTTAAGTCTTTAGCGTCGGAGGCGTGATGCCCATCCATGACGGACTGGATTACGGCCGGGATGTCGGAAAACAAAATTCGTTCATCGATGAACGCCTGCACCGCCTCTTCGTTAGCCGCGTTCATTGCCGCCGGCAGCGTGCCGCCGGTTTTGAGCGCCCGATACGCAAGTGAGATACAAGGAAAGCGCTCAAGATCCGGGGCTTCAAAATGTAGCGAAGAGAGCTGCGCGAGATTCAAGGGCGGCAATTCAGTCGGACAGCGCTCAGGATAGGTCAGCGCGTATTGGATCGCATGCCGCATGTCAGTCACGCCCATCTGCGCAATGACCGACCCATCAACCAATTCAATCATTGAATGAACTACGGATTCAGGATGCACCACGATGTCAATAGCGTCCGCGTCAAAGCCGAACAGCCAATGACCCTCGATGACCTCCAAACCTTTGTTCATCAATGTCGCTGAATCGATGGTTATTTTTGCGCCCATGCTCCAGGTGGGATGCTTCATCGCTTCGGCGACGGTGGCCGAAGACATTGCGGCCTTTTCGCGGGTGCGGAACGGCCCACCCGAGGCAGTCAGAATCATCCGGCGGACTTCGCTGCGCTTTTCGCCGCGCAGGCACTGGTGAATCGCATTGTGTTCGGAATCGATCGGCAGTAGTTCAGCGCCCGATTTCTCGCCGGCGCGCGTCATCAACTCGCCCGCCATCACCAAAGTCTCTTTGTTGGCCAGGGCAACACGCTTGCCCCCCTCCAGCGCGCGCAGCGTCGGCACAAAGCCGACAGCGCCCACCGTGGCCGAGACCACGCAATCTGCCTTTGAATGTCTGGCGACTTCGACCAGGCCCTCTTCACCGAAGACGAGCCGCGGCAAAGTCAGATTCTGCTTCGCAAGTTCGGCTTTAAGCTGGGCCCCGGTTGTTTCGGTGTCGAGAGAGACCAGATCGGGTTGATGTCGGGCGATCTGCTGAGTGAGCTTTTCGACGTTTCGTCCGGCGCCGAGCGCTACCACGCGAAAGCGATCGGGGCCCAGCGACTCGATCACGCGCAGAGTGTTGCACCCAATCGACCCGGTAGACCCTAAAATAGCAACGCCGCGAGGTGACATGATTTTTATGGGGATGGTGATGGCGACGATCCGGGCTCGTAGGCCTGCATCAAATCGATCGTTTGACCGTCGCTATCATAGGAAGCGCCGGTTACCCGCCAATTGCGATTGCTTCGATAGGAAAGATCGACGCGCGCGTTCGCGTTGCGCTTCTCGCCAATCACCTTGATGTAAAGCGTCGCCACTCCGTTTCCATTGCTCACGTTGATGTTACCCGTCACTAACGAGCCGAAATCCTTCACCTCGCCAATATCCTGTTTCAACTTTTCGTTGTTGCGAAGGTAGGAACGGGCCGTATCGGCAGCTTCACTGGAGCCAATAGTATGAAATACGAACCACGCGATCCCGCCAACAAAGAGCGCCACGATCAGGCACAGCACTGCGACGATCCCGACTATGATGGCAATTATTTTTTTAGTGCTCATCCGCGACTAAAATAGGCCCAGGCGAAATAGTAGATGACCGGCGCATTGAACAGCAAGCTATCGATTCGATCAAGTACGCCGCCGTGTCCCGGCAATATTTGCGCCGTGTCTTTCGTGCCCGTGCTTCGCTTGAGCGCGCTTTCCGTCAAATCCCCAAGCACACCCACGACATTCATTACGGCGGCCAGCGGCAAAGCAAACTTCAATGGCAGATTGAGAAAGAACCAATAATGCGAGGCCACCGCCAGCAACAAGCTGGCCAGCATACCCGCAACTGCGCCTTCCCATGTCTTTCCGGGACTGATTGTTGGGGCGAGTTTGTGCCGGCCAAACAATCGACCGCCGTAATAGGCAGCCACGTCCGAACCCATAATCACAAGGAAGTAAAAGGCCAGCAAGTTCCGCGATAGCAGTGGTCGAAATCCCACGCGCACAGCGATTAAATGTCCGCCGAGCAAAACGACATACATCACGCTCAAAACTGTGACAGCAGCCGCAGGAATCATTCGATCAAAGGGCGCGCCGCGGACCATTGCCGCCGTCAACGTGCCTCCGGTCAGCAGCAGCAGGACAATCTGAATCATGGTCAGATCCGGCAACTGGCCCGGCTGAGTAAAATAGAAGATAACGATCAAAGCCAGAGCACCCAGCAAGCCGGCGGTCGCGTCTGCGCGAATCTGCTGCTTTCGCGCCAGCAACCAAAATTCGATCAGACCCAGGATGAGTGCAGCCGCCGCGAGAACCGCAAAGAGCGGCGCGAGTTTTTCGAACAGGATCGAAACCACGAGAATTGGAAGTAAGACTACGGCAGTGAGAATTCTGGCGACCGAAGGTGGCACGCCCGCAAGGATCGACTTCCCTTTCGGTTTTGGTGATTGAGCTTTCAATTCAGGTTTGAGTCAGAGTCCTTGTTTTGGGTTGGCCTCTGATGCGCTACTTCGCATTCACTACAAGTTTGAGCCCGCCAAAGCGCCGGCTGCGTTGCTGATAATCGAGTATGGCTTGCAACAAATGCACTCGACGAAAGTCAGGCCAGAGTGTTTCGGTCACGTAAATTTCGGCGTACGCAATCTGCCATAGAAGAAAGTTTGAAATACGTAGCTCGCCGCTCGTGCGCACTAACAAATCGAGCTCAGGAAGATCGCGCGTGTATAACTCCTGCTCGATGTTGATCTCGTTCAGCGCA
>DATISD010000149.1:0-6510 GCA_035469005.1 Pyrinomonadaceae bacterium
TCGGCACGTAGCCCGTTCGAAAGAATCCAAATCGAACTCGACCTGTTGTTTCAGCCCGCCATCGATGAAACCGCCGATCTCGATGTACTCTTCGACGCCGCGCATCACTTCTTCCTCGCTACGTCCGGCCGCCAATGTTTCAACCATCAGGGTGTCCAGCTTGGCGTGCTGAACTTCTTCCATCCAGTGGTGCCGCAGCAAACTCTTGAACTGAGGATCCAGGTCCTGGTCGTCCTTGATGCTGTCCACATAGTGCCGTTGGACCATCCACTCGATGTGCAGTGTCGCTAGGGCGACACCCAACGGGTCGTGCGCCAGAATCGCTTTTGCGATTGCCTCCGGTGGTCCAATCACCGGACACTCGGTGCCAAAGCCTGCCTCGAACTCGCTGCGAAACTGCTTAAAGAGTTGGATGTGTTTTGCCTCTTCACTTGCAAACTGAAGCAGCGCGCGGGCGCGATAATCGTCAGGCTGAAGCTGTGGCCGGGCGTGATCGATCACGAACGGCAGGATAAATTCTTCGACCAATCCGAAAATGCACAGGTACGCGTTGCCTCTGATTTGGTTAAGCGTTCGCTTCTCGTCATTGTCCAGAAACACGAGCGGCTCCACGCGCGCGAATGTCTCGGGCATGAACGGCTTGGAAAAATCGAGCCGTTTATTGCCGCCGATGATGTCCTCGATGCGCCAGCGAATCGCTTCTGAGGACGCCAGAGCCGATTGATAGGTATATCCGTGATTCATTCTGCAACCTCCTCTATTTTTCTCCAGCAAATTCAGCGGTCTGTCCGCCTTAACTAAACATGCGGAAAAAGGAGGGGTGAAGGATCATCCGGAGCTAATTGTTTTCCTCAACGGGTTTGTGTCTCCGCTTAGGGAGCAGAGAAAGGGAAGTTCTTGCCTGTCACTGCGAACGAAGAACCTTTCCGGCAGGTCGCCGTATTAGGATTTACAACCATTTCGGAGGTGCAGGTTATGACTCAGCGGTTTCTCGGAATCTTTCTTCTTTCACTGCTTGGCGTTGCCGTGCTGCCTGCAATAGGCTCCGCTGCACGGGCTCAGGACGATCGCGCAGCTGACCGGGCCGCGATCCAGGCGCACATCGACAGTATCTTTCAGGCATTCATCAAGAAAGATGTCGCGGCGTTGCGCGCGACCCACGCTGAGAATTGGCTTGGCTACCTCGAGGGCTCGACAACGATGATCAAAGGCATCGCCGGCTACATGGACTGGAATCAGTTGGACCCGAAGAGTCCATATGGCATGAAGAGTTACAAGTTCCGCGAGTTCGACATGATTTTCAAAGGCGATGCGGCGTTCGTTTGCTTTGTCGCCGACGTCGAATCCAACTGGCCCGGCGCGCCGTCGCATCGCGCGTTGCGCATCTGCGATTTCTATACAAAGAATGACGGCAAGTGGATTCAGAGCGGCAGCGATACCGCGTTGCACCAGGAATCTCTGCAGGAGCAAATGGCGGCGCCAAGAGCCCTGGGCGATCAAATGAAGAAGCGTCTGCTTGATGCGCGCGAAGCGGTGTGGCGCGCCTGGTTCGCGGGAGATCGAGCGACGCTGGAGAAGTTGATTCCGAATGAGACCATAGCGATCGAATCCGGCGACAACAACTGGTCAAATCGTCAGACGATCCTCGACGGCTCGACGCAGTTTGCGAAGAGCGGCGGCAAACTGGTGAAACTCGAATTCCCGAAAACCGAGATTCAGATGTACGGCCTTACCGCGATTGTCTATTCAAACTATTCTTATGAACTCGAAACTGGCGGACAGCGCAGCAATCACTCTGGCCGGGTCACGGAAGTCTTCGTTCTGCGTAACGGCCAGTGGGTAAACTCCGGTTGGCATATGGACAGCGGGAAATGGTGCCGGCTTTGGTGAGTGGAGTCAGTACCGGGAACGGTAGCGACCGGGTTTGCACCATGCCTCGCGTAAATGAGTAATAGTTGAGACTTCCTGAATACCCAGTCGCTACCGCTCCCAAACCGTCTGTGCCAAAGGACTAGCGCTCAAACATTCCGGCGCCGGCCGGCATCGTGAACGGCGCAGCACCGCAAGTCACCGCGGGACCCGACACCGAAGCAATTCGCAGGTGCGTTGAATCCGTCATCTCCAGAAAAATCACGCGCGACAAACCTGCGGCAGAAACAGGGCCGTAACAATAAACGGCGCCCGGCGCGACTGCGCTGAAAGGCTGGTTAACGAAAGAGCTGTCAACAAGACCGGGCAGGAAAACATACGTTCCCGGCGGGAGACTTGGCACAGACGTTCCGACTGAGAACGTAAGGAAGTTCGGCGATACATTGTCGGGAACAAGGGCCAAATGCGGATCTTCGTGATCTGTCGATGCCCCAACCGCAAACCAATCGCCCGATGCGGTTCCCGCGATGTCATACATTACGCCACCACACACCGGCGGAACTGTCCGCAAAACGGTGCCCGAGAAATTACCCAGCTTGCTTTCCATAGCAACCTTAGGTCCGGGTTCCATGTAGTCGACAGCGCAGACCGTGTGCAGCCGATCGGATGGATACTTCGCAGGAGAGATGTATGTGAGCGTTACTCGCTGGTCCCTCATACCGACGTCCAAAGCGTTAGCGCGCAGCGTCCCGCCGGCGGTTCCTAAGATGAAACCGGCCGCCACGTCGACTGAAACGTTATTGGTACATTGCGTAATCGTGACACCACCGGTTGAGTACGTGTTGCAGTTGGTCGATCCGATTGCGCCAATCAGGGTTTCAAACGCAGGTGAGAGAGTTGTGACGTGCCCGAAATACCCGGTCAGTTCGCGGCATACGGCGTACTTAATTGAGTAGTCCAACCAATGATCACCGGGCAACGGTCCCGTTGAGTATTCACTTCTGGTGACCTCGTATATTCGGACATTCGCCGGTGCATAGAGCGCTGTGGATACTGACGGAAACGTGAAGTCGAGCGGATCCAGCGGATTAGTTCGTTTCAAATAGAAATACAAGTGCGGGGCAGGAAACGTGTGACCGGTTGGATTGAGATTTCCCAGTGGAACGACACCGGTGACTTCAGATAAATCGACGGGCGACATGCTGAGCAGAGGCGATGCAGCCGGGCAATGCGGAAGCAGGGTAGTCGTCGAACTCAAGCGGCTGCCAGTGAATTCGTAAGTTAGATCAATTTCTCTCAGCGTCTCGAGTTTCTTGGCCTTGAGACCTCCCGACCCGGAGAACGCCACCCATGGTTGCATAGCTGTGCCGGCATCAAGTTGCGTCCTAACACTCGTCAGATAATCGGCGCAATTTCCGGTGCCCGCGGTCGAGACGAACCCGATCTTCTGCAACACGTTGAACTGCATCGACGAATCGGTATTGAATTCCAGGAAGATACTAAGCTTCATTGTCTGCGTGCAGGCATAACCCGTAACCGCCTGCGACTGCGTGTCAACGTCGACTTGACCCCGGCCGTGACTATCAAGAGGAACAGGGATGAAATCGGACCCTGAAAGATAGAGGAGGACCTGTAGTGGCGTTGCCTGATATTCGATATTTACTGTCGCGGGAACCACGCCGACAATGTTGCCGGCATCTGCGGGAAACGTAGAGAGCAGGAGACGACCGTTTTTGTGCTCACCCAGGCCCTGCCCATTGCCCGAACTATTGTAAAAGGACGATAGACTTGCGACGGTGGGTGCCGTGAGTTGCCAATATCCTTCGGGGTTTGAAAGTCTTCCGTGCCCAAACCTTTGCGCGAAAACCGCACTCTGCAGCGCGAAAACGCAAACTAAAGCCAGGAGGGGGATGTCCGAATATCGCCCGAACATCATGGGCGGATTCTGGTCTCCGCTCATCTGCTTGTCAAGGTTTTCGCCAGCGGGGTATTGGTACATTTTGAGATTGAAAACGAATCGAGCTGATACTGGGAGCGCGGGCGTCCCCGCCCGCGAATGAGCGCGCAGCGCGAAAGGTTCTTAAGCTGGCGCCTTTGAACCACCGGCAACGTGTTTTAGTTGCTGCGGATGGCAACATAGAGTTTGAGGCGAGGATGAGATGCGGGGGAAGAAGTACGGCGATAGCGATAGTTTTGATCACCAGCCTGGTTCCGGATCGATGACGCATTGTGGCGCCTCCCGCGCTCCGCGATCTCAAGCATGTCTTCCATCGCGGAAGAATAATCGCACATTCGTCGTCTAATCAGTTAAATTCGCATGCTGGTAGTGCCACAATTTCAATGACTTTTGCTTGAGAAAACGTTTCAATGAAATTAGGTCATCGCCCGCATGCTGGTTGATTTGAATCGGGGCCGCCCGATGAGTGACTCACGGGCGAGACGCCCGTGCCACTCTTTCAGCCACTTTGATCGCTGGAGCAAGACGTTATGACGACACTCTCTTGTATTCTGTCTCGCAAATCAAAATCTTGTTTCACAATTCTCCTGCTTGCCACGATAGTCGGCCGAGGGATTTCCGTTTCTGCTCAAAGGCTGGAGCCGATCGACCTCGACGTCGTCAATCGGATCAAGGATGAAGAGTTGCACCATTCCCAGGTGATGCAAACCGTTTCGTATTTGACCGACGTGATTGGGCCGCGGCTCACTGGTTCATCCGGTCTCAGCAAGGCGCAGCAATATGCGATCGACAGGTTGGCTGGTTGGGGGATCGCCAATGGCCACCTCGAGCCGTGGGGCCGAAATTTTGGTCGGGGCTGGTCACTGGAAGGCTTCACCGCAAACATGTTGGCTCCTTCTTTCAGTTCTCTCATTGCCTATCCCAAGGCCTGGAGCCCGGCAACGAACGGCGCGGTACGTGGTGAAGTGATCTTCTTTGATGTCAGGACTGAGGCTGACCTGGCTAAGTTCAAAGGCAAGCTGAAAGGAAAAATCGTTCTGTTATCTCCCGCTCGGCCGGTTGAGCCAGGCTTCCTGAAGCCGCCACAACGCGCCACCCAAGAAGAACTGCGCAAGCTTGGCGAAGCCCCACCCCCGCCCGCTGGCCCGCGTAGTTTTCAAATGGATCCGCAACAGCGCGCACGCGCGGAACTCAACTACCTGAAATGGCGAATGCTGCTCGAAGAAGGTGCGGCCCTTACACTTGAGCCGGGGTTCGGCGATGGCGGAACGGTTTACGTAACGGGCGCCGCGGTTCCCACTCCCGCGGACACCGAGCCCGAAAAGCGTCGGCGGCCGTGGGATTTGAACCCACCCCAAATTCTGCCGCAGGTGGTCGTTGCGGCCGAGCAATACAATCGCATGATTCGCCTGATCGCTCGTGGCGTACCGGTCCAATTAGAGCTAAACATTGCTGCGCGTTTTTACGATCAGGACCCGATGGCCTACAACGTCATCGCCGAAATTCCCGGAAGCGATTTGAAGGATGAAGTCGTGATGATCGGCGGCTGTCTGGATTCCTGGCATGCCGGAACCGGCGCAACTGACAACGCCGCCGGCGCCGCGGTGGCGATGGAAGTATTGAGACTATTCAAATCACTCAATCTGAAACCGAGGCGCACCGTGCGGATTGGTTTATGGAGTGCAGAAGAGCAAGGCGCTTTCGGGTCGCAAGCTTACGTGGCTAATCATTTCGGAACGCGCGAGGCCAGGGAGGGACAGCTCAAATCTGAATATGAAAAGTTTTCTGCCTATTTCAATCTCGATTACGGCACCGGCAGAATTCGCGGAGTTTATCTTCAGGGAAACGAGGCGGTGCGGCCTGTCTTTCGCGCCTGGCTGGCGCCCTTCAAAGAGATGGGCGCTGACACGCTGACGAGCGCGGGCATATTCGCAACCGATCACAATTCCTTTGACGCAGTTGGTCTGCCGGGCTTTCAGTTCATTCGTGACTTCATGGAAAACAACCCACGCACCGCGCACACGAACATGGACGTCTACGATCACGTTCTCGAAGATGATCTGAAGCAATCGGCGGCGATCGCGGCAACTTTCATTTATCAGGCGTCGATGCGGGATGACAGGCTACCCCGGAAGCCAGCGCCCGCCTCAAGCGCTTTGCCAGGCTTGAATGCCGCTCGGCGAATCGACCGAAACCACAAGGTCTCTCAATAGCCCATCGTTAAGATCGTAAATCCAACCGTGTACGGCCACCGACTGCCCGCGCGACCAGGCATCGCGCACGACCGTTGTTTGACTGACGTTGGTAACCTGCTCGATCACGTTCAGCTCGCACAGGCGAGCATGCTGTTCGGCCTCTGTTTTCAAAGCATCCATTTGCATACGATGCTTGGAACGCACGTCCTGAACGTGTCGCAACCAGTTATCGATGAGCCCGAGATTCTTGTTTTGCAGGGCCGACAGCACACCGCCACAGCCGTAGTGTCCGCAGACGATAATGTGCTCGACGCGCAGCACGTCAACTGCAAATTGAATTGCTGAAAGACAGTTGAGATCGGTGTGCACCACGACGTTGGCTACGTTGCGATGTACGAACATATCACCAGGCAGGAGACCGACGATCTGATTCGCGGGCACGCGGCTGTCAGAGCAACCGATCCAGAGATAGTGCGGGGATTGTTGCTC
>DATISD010000150.1:0-5804 GCA_035469005.1 Pyrinomonadaceae bacterium
TCTCGCGCATCGACTTCAACCTATTGAGTTCAACCAGCGCCATGTTCTGTTCGAGCGGAGGCGTGGCGCCTTCGAGGACCTTTGCGGCAATGAGATTAAAACCTTGTTGGTTCGCATCAACCAGTTCATCAGTGAATGAAAGCTTCAACGCTTGCGACAGTGCCTCGCCAAACTTCATCCGGATTTCGCCCGCCAGCACGCGCTCGCGATTGGCAACTTCGCGCTCGCGCACCTCGACTTCGCGCTCAGCAACTGTAATCCGCGTTGCGCGGCGCCCACCCAACTCCAAAGGCAGCATCGCAGTCGCCATGACGCTGTTGTCTTTGCCGGGAGGAATCTGGCGCGTACCGTCGATATCAAGTTTCGGGTTCGCTCGCAGGCGCGCCTGTTTGACCAAAGCTTTGGCCGCATCGATCTCTTTACGCGCAGCCTCCAGCTCGCTGTTGTGGGTCAGCGCGTAAGTGACTGCCGCGTCGGCGGTCATGCCGTCTGTTTGATCGAGATAAGGTGAGAGCGGCAGCTGTGTTTGAGTTGCAGATTGCGCCGAAACCGGTTGTAGAAGCGACAACATTAAGAGCAACGCGCCAACCAGCCTGCGAGGTAGGCGGCAGAGGGTAGCCCCGGGCGTAAGCCCGGAGGACGGCGCACAAGAAAGATTCCGGGCCCCGAAGGGGCGACAGAGAAGGTTGTCAGCCTCAGATCCGCGACGCCCATCGTCTGTCGCCCGCCTGGCGGGCTCAGTCCGAACAGGGGCACGGATCCCCGGGCTTACGTCCGGGGCTATTATTCTCCCGCCTGCTTCGCAGGCTCGTTGACAGGTGCTTCTCATGCGCGTCTTAATTCTCAACGGTCGCACTTTCCTTCTTCAGTTCTCGCTCCCTTAGCCAGAAAAAAATCACCGGCGTCACGATCAGCACATGCAGCAAACTCGAGAGCATGCCACCGAGAACAGGCGTTGCCAGCGGCTTCATGATTTCCGCGCCCGCACTCGTGCTCCACATGATCGGCAGTAGCGAAGCGACCACGGTTGAAACCGTCATTACTTTCGGGCGTAGGCGCAACAACGCACCTTCGGTCACAGCTTCCAGCAACGATGCGCGAGTTAATTGACCGACCTCCCGCTGCTTGCGCGCGACCGCTTCTTCCAAATAAATGACCATCACCACCGCTGTCTGCACGGCAGTTCCGAATAGGGCAATAAACCCAACCCATACCGCGACTGAGAAGTTGTAGCCCAGGAACCAAAGCAGATAGATGCCTCCGGTCAAAGCGAAAGGCACTGCCAGCAGAACATGCGCGGCTTCCAGCGCGGAGTGATAAGTGATGTAGAGCAAAGCAAAGATCACAACCAGGACAATCGGCACAACCAGCAGCAAACGGCTGCGCGCCCGTTGCTGGTTTTCGTACTCGCCGCTCCATTCGATGTAGTAGCCAGCAGGCATTTGTACCTGACGCGCGATTGTGTTCTTCGCCTCGTCGACAAAGCTGCCTACGTCGCGCCCGCGCACGTTCAGCAACACCGTGCCGCGCAGCAGGCCGTTCTCGCTCGAAATCATCGTCGGCCCTTGCACCTGCGTAATGTCCGCAAGCAGCGACAGAGGAATCGGCGCGCCGGTCGATGAGGTGATGGGGATTTGTCCGATAGCTTGCACGCTGGCGCGGAACTCCGTCGCATAGCGCACACGCACGGGAAAACGACGACGGCCCTCGATGGTCACCGAAAGATTCGTTTCGCCGATGCCTTTCTCGATCGCATCGTTAATTACTCTTTCGTCGATGCCGTAACGGGCGGCGGCAGTGCGGTTAATATGAATGTCGATATAAGGTGCGCCCCCGATTTTTTCGGCGTAAACATCGCTCGCCCCGGGAATTTTCAATAATTGCTCGGCGATTCGCTGCGAGGTTTGCTCCAGGGTCTTTAAGTCGTTGCCAAAGACCTTGACTCCTACTTGCGAGCGAATGCCGGTCGAGAGCATGTCGATTCGGTTCTTAATCGGCTGCGTCCAGATATTTGTGACGCCGGGCATTCGGAGCTTCTCGTCGAGTTCCGCAATCAGCGACTCTCGCGTCAGACCCTTTCTCCATTGTTCGGTCGGCTTTAGATGAACAACGGTTTCTGTCATGTTCGTTGGCGAGGGATCGGTTGACGTTTCCGCCCGTCCGGCTTTGCCCACCGCCCATTCAACCTCAGGAACGCTCTTCAGGATTTGATCCTGGCGGCTGGTGATCTTGAGCGCTTCATCAATTGAGATTGCCGGATCGGTTACCGGCATGAACATCAAGTCCCCCTCGTTCAATGGCGGCATGAACTCTTTGCCGATACCAGTCGCCAAAAAGATCGCGCCGCTGAAGAGTACCGTGGCAAAGGCGACGGTTATGACGCGATGATTCAAAGCGAAGCGAAGCACGGGTCGATAGAGAAAGTGCAAAGCCCGCATTACTGGATTGGCCTGCTCAGCATGAAACTTGCCCCGCAGCAGGAGCGTGCACAGCACCGGCACGAGCGTGACTGCGATGATCGTCGCGCCCACCATCGCAAACGTTTTGGTGAAAGCCAGCGGGTGAAAGAGTTTTCCTTCTTCGCCGGTCAGTGAGAAAACCGGAATGAAGGCGAGGATAATAATCGCCATCGAAAAGAAAATCGGACGCCCCACCAACCGCGTCGATTCCAGGACCGTCTGCCACACCAGCTTTCTGTCTTTCGGGTCAACCTTGCGCTGTTCGATGAAGCGGAAGGCGTTTTCCGTAACTACTATCCCAGCATCAACCAACACACCGATGGCAATGGCGATACCCGAGAGCGACATCAGATTCGAACTGATGCCCATGTAGTACATGAATAGAAACGCCAGCAGCACTGCGAGCGGCAGTGGCATGGTCACGATTAAGATCGACCGGAAGTGAGCGAGGAAGATGATGTGGGCGAGCGTCACCAGAATTAGTTCTTCTATGAGCGCGCGCTTGAGGGTGTGTGTCGCACGATTAATCAGTTGAGTGCGATCATAAAAGGGGACGACTTGCACGCCTTTCGGGAGACCGCTTTGAATCGCAGCGATCTTCTGCTTGACAGCATCGATCACTTCCAGCGTGTTCACACCATAACGCGCGATGACCACGCCACCGACGGCTTCTTTGCCGTTCTTATCCAGCGCCCCGACCCGAAAGGCGTTGCCGATTTTCACGTTGGCGACGTTCCTCACATAAATCGGAATGCCGTTCTGCGCCGTCAGGACAATGTTCTCGATGTCCGCGACGGATTGAATCAACCCAATGCCGCGTACTACCGACCATTGGCCCGCTTGCTCAACGACATTCCCGCCTACGTTATTGTTCGAGCGCTCCACTGCTTCGACCACCATCGACAACGGCAGCGCATACGAACGCAGCTTGTTGGGATCGACGTCGACCTGGTACTGCTGCACGTAACCACCGACGCTTGCGACTTCCGCCACACCGGGCACTGAGTTCAACTGATAACGAACGAACCAGTCCTGTAACGTTCGTAGATCGCGCAGGTTCAGCTGATCGCTTTCGAGGGTGTACCAGAAGATTTGACCGACGCCCGTAGCGTCAGGGCCAAGCGTGGGAGTGACGCCCTGCGGCAGTTGGGCGGTGACCAGATTCAAGCGCTCCAAAACTCGGGTGCGCGCCCAATAGAGATCGACGTTGTCTTCAAAGATGATGTTGATCATCGAGAAGCTGAACGCCGAACTCGCGCGCACCACGCGCACGCCGGGTAAACCCTGAAGGTTAGTGACGAGGGGATAGGTGACTTGATCTTCGACTTCCTGTGGCGAACGGCCCGTCCAATCAGTAAAGACGATCACCTGGTTTTCAGAGAGATCCGGGATGGCGTCAATTGGCGTGCGCAGCAGAGCCCAGTAACCCCACGCGGCCAGACCGAGATAGAGCGCGATTACCAGGCCGCGATTGCGTAGGCTCAGTTCAATGAGTTTGTGAATCATGCATTCACCTTTGAAGCGCGCCGGCAGAGCGAAGCGTCGACGGCGCTTTGGATATTCGGTCGTCGGCGCTCAAAAAATCCAAAGCGGTGTCGCGCTACACTTGCCACCGCACTCCAAAATCATCGCGCCGTCACACTAAACGTGGTCTTGCCTTTGCCCGCCGTTCCTTCGTAAGCGAGTTGCGCTTGCCACTCACCGGCCATTCCGATGTTCACTTTGCCGCGGTAGACTCCCGGCGTGTTGGTGGTAGTGAAGGTGACAGCATCATTCATCGCCGCCATTCCTCCCATGGCCGGCATGTGAAAGTTGAGCGAAACGGCACCAACGTCAACAGGCTTGCCTGACGAATCAGTGAAAGCGAGCGTGACCTCCTGGTCACCCTGCTTGAGTTGCCCGGTGCCGCTGGAAAGCGTGGCGGTTAGGCTGTCAACCGTGACAGTCTTAATGGCCGTGCCGTTTGAAACATTGCTTCTCTTTGAGCTGCAAGCGGCAGCAATGGCGATTAGGACAGTAACCAGGATCACGATCAGTAACGATTTCTTCATGAGTCCTCCAAACACTAAAGAGTCAACGTGGCATCTAGTCCGATCCGACGATATATGGCCCACAACGAGCCAACTGATGCCGGAACAAGAATCTGTGTAATGGGCACACAATTGCCCAAACCTGTCTGGCGATCCTTTTGCAGATCGCGCCTACAGGCGGACAGACTACGGCCTTGTTGGAATCAGATCAGAAGTGCGAGATTGCGAAGGTACGCTGGCGCGGAACCGGGAGGCCCATGCCAAAGGTCGAGAGGTTCAAATCGTAAGGCACAAATGGGTAACGATTGTGTTATCGCTGGATGTGACGGCGTGGGCACCGGTGAAGGCGGCGTGACCCAAACAGCGGTTGACGGCAAGGTCGTTCCGTTTTGTGCACAGTTAAGCGCACACAAAAGCTCCGCATCGGTAATTTTGGTCGTCTCCTTTTGCAGGAGCGCGGCTTTGCAGCAATCCATATCCATCATCCCGCCCATGCTGCATTCGTTCTCGCCGAAGTGCAGCGGCACGCCGGCGAACGCGCTGCCTGCGAGCACGAGCAAGAGAAATAAGGATGCGAACCGCTTCATATCCATTGGCACTCTAGTAAAAAGTGCGAATCAGAGTCAACCTTTTCAGTTCTGCGCGCCTGTGGAAGGTCCCAGACACAGGCATTCGGAAATCGGTCGGCAATGGTCGTGCCGTAGTTTTGGTTGTGCTTTTTTGCGCAGCGAGCGGGCCGAAGGTGCGCAATTTCACGCGAGCATCGAGCAAAATCCGCAAGTGCGAAGAGCAAAGGAGACTATCGCCGCGTCCGGCCGCTGCCAAACGGTGGATGCACGGCTTCGACTTTTTGGAATGAATCGCAAGAATCGCAGGCCTGACCCCATCTCATGATCTCAACAGGGACCAAAAGAACTCAGTCGAGTATTTATCTATCTCAGAGCTACTTTCTTTGAGCCGCTGGAGCGCGTCATTAGAGCAGTTCGCTTCAAACTCCGCAGCGTGACTTCTGAGTTTCTCGACTGTTCCGTCAAGCCGCTCTGCGAAATACTCAATCAGAGATAGCTCGCGCTTTAACTCTTCCGTTTGTTCCTCAGGCAGTAGATCGCTCCTGTGGCGCTGCAAGGATTCGCGGAGCGACTTGATATCCAAATGTAGAGTTTCAAGGCGCGCCAGGCAGCCCTTTCCATCTGCTACTTCCGCTGGTGGATTCACCGGAGCCTTGGTACAGCTACATCGACCTTCCAGGTGAGCAAGGGCATCCTCGCAACGGCACTGTCGTGGGATGCGTTGCAGATCCGCCTTTAGGAATTCG
>DATISD010000151.1:0-3293 GCA_035469005.1 Pyrinomonadaceae bacterium
CGGACGAGGCCTTCGGGGGATGTTTGAGACTCTGGCATTGAAAAATTTAAGTGGTACAGACTTCAGTCTGTGATTCGACCTGGCAAGCCCCGTGCGTGAAAGATTATGGAGTGCGCCGGCAGAGCGGAGCGACAACGGCGCTTTGGATTGCTTCGTGAATTGATCCAAAGCGGTGTCGCGCTACGCTTGCTACCCCACTCCAAATTTCTATCGTGCGTTCAGCAGACTCCGATGAACTTTGTGACACGGGTCAGTCTGTGAACCACCCACAACGGCCACAGACTAAAAGTCTGTGCCACTTAGCGCGCTGCCAACGCTTCCCGCGCTACTTCCTTGTCGTCGAAATGAAAAACTTCGCGGCCGATGATCTGATAGTCTTCGTGTCCTTTGCCCGCAATCATCACCAGATCTTCGCTGCGTGCCTGGGCGATCGCGCGAAAGATGGCTTCGCGACGATCGGCAATCTTCTCGTAAGGCTTGCCGGTCTTTTGAATACCGGCCTCAGCATCTGCAAGTATTTGATTTGGATCTTCGGTGCGCGGATTGTCAGAAGTCAGAATCACGATATCACTCAACGAACCCGCGGCTTCGCCCATCGGCGCGCGTTTTGATCTATCTCGGTCACCGCCGCAGCCAAACAGCGTGATAATTCGTCCTCTGGTAACGTCGCGCGCGGTTCGTAAGACATTCAAAAGCGCGTCGTCGCTGTGCGCATAATCAACGACCACGGCGAAGTTACCATTGTGCGGCACGCGTTCAAATCGCCCGGGTGCGCCCGCACATTTCTCCAGCGCTTTCGTAATTACTTCAAGGCTGTAGCCCAATGCCAACCCGCCGCCTACGGCAGCCAGAGTGTTGTAAACGTGTGGCGGTCCAACCAAGGGGGAATGAAAATCGATCTCGGCGTCAGGCGTGCGCAACCGAAACTCCATACCAGCTAAAGAGAATTCAGGATCGCGCGCCGAAATGTCAGCTCCTGCCTTCACGGCGTAACGCACTACTCTCATTCCATCTTTTTCCAGACGATTAGCAAGCTCCGCCCCGTAGGAATCGTCAACGTTGATGACCGAAGCCTTTGGCTTTGATCCCAGACGGCCATCGAACAGACGCTGTTTCGCGTACCAGTAATTCTCCATCGTCTTGTGATAGTCGAGGTGATCGCGCGTGAGGTTGGTGAAGACCGCAACCTCGTAATGCAATTCATCGCAGCGATGAAAATCCATCGCCTGCGACGAACATTCCATTACCGCTGTCCGGCAACCTATCTCGACCGCCTGACGCAGCAGACGTTGCATGTCGGGCGCCTCCGGTGTCGTGCGGCCCGCCTTTTTTCTTTCTTTGCCAAGGCGGTATTCGACCGTGCCGGTCATGGCGACCGGTTCGCCGGCGGCCTCGGGAATGGAAGCAATCAAATACGCGCAGGTCGTCTTTCCATTCGTTCCCGTGATACCCGCCAGTTTCAGTTCGCGCGAGGGGTGGTGATGAACCTCGGCCGCGGCCACGGCCATCGCGCGACGAATGTTTTCGACCTGGAGCCAAACACCCTTGAAATCCCCCGGACACGCCTCTTCTGAAATAACGCCAACCGCACCCTGTTCCATGACCTGGGGAACGAACTTATGCGCATCGAACAACTCGCCACGCACCGCCGCAAACAGACTTCCTGCTTTTGCCTGGCGCGAGTCATGAATCACGTCACTCACAACTGCGTTGCCATTGCCACTCGAGGCGGCGCCCGTAACGCGTGCGACGTCGTTCACGCTAACGTCCCTGATTCTCTCTTCAACCATCCGTTTTGATTACCTCAAATTTTTCCGCGAACCAAATCCAGGATTCGCGATTATAATCAACGCGGTCGCTTTACGATATCTTGCCGAGGCTAATTCAATGAGATTGATCGCCGCCCTGCTCTGCCTGATTGCAATTTCTGCGTCCTTCCCGTTCGCGCCGGATTCAATGAGTGCTGCCGCGCCCGACTACGACATCATCATTCGTCACGGTCGAGTTGTCGATGGTTCCGGCCGGGCTGGGTTCAATGCTGATGTCGCGATCAAAAATGAACGAATCGCGCTAATTGGTAATCTTCGTGGCGCCCGGGCAACGCGTGAAATCGACGCGCGCGGCCAGGTGGTCGCGCCCGGCTTCATCGACATGCTCGGCCAGTCCGAACAGTATGTTTTGATCGATCCACGGGCGATGAGCAAAGTCATGATGGGCGTTACAACTGAAATTACCGGCGAAGGAGAATCGATCGCGCCGCTCAACGATCGCATTCTGAAAGAGCAGGAAGATTTTAATCGTCGATTCAATCTTACCGTTGATTGGCGGACGCTGGACGAGTACTTCAACCGATTAAGTAAACAGGGCGCCGGCATCAACCTTGGGACCTTTGTCGGCGCAACTCAGATTCGGGAGTATGTCATCGGTTACGACAATCGCCCGCCCACGGCTCCGGAATTGGCACAGATGAAGAAACTGGTTGCCGATGCTATGAAAGACGGCGCACTCGGAATATCAACTTCACTGCAATATGTGCCGGCGCGGTTTGCCAGGACAGATGAAATCGTCGAGCTGGCAAAAGTCGCGCATCAATACGGCGGCATTTACATCACCCATCAGCGCAGCGAAGCCAACGCGATTGACGATTCGATGAAAGAAGTTTTCGAGATTGCCCGGCGAGCGAACATTCCCGCTGAAATCTGGCACTTCAAAACCGCTTACAAAAAGAACTGGGGCCGGATGCCCGAGATGCTCCGTCGCATTGCCGCAGCGCGACGGCAGGGCCTGAAAATCACGGCTGACGTCTACCCTTACATCGCCGGCAGCACTTCGCTGAGTGCCTGTCTGCCGCCATGGGCTTTGGAAGGCGGGACCGAGCCGATGATTGCACGCTTAAAGGATCCGGAAACGCGTAAGCGCTTAAAATGGGAAATCAGCGCGGATTCGAAGACTTGGGAAAACATTTATCTGGGCAGCGGTGGACCAAGCGGTATCTTGATCGGGGCTGTAGTTAATCGCGAACTCGAAAGCTGGCAAGGCAAGCGGCTGTCAGAAATCGCTGCGACTCAGAATAAAGACCCGCTGGATGCTCTTTTGGATTTCATCATCGCCGATCACGGGCAAACCGGTGCGATCTTTTTCATGATGCAGGAGAGCGACATGCAGGCAGCACTGAAATCTCCCTTCGTCAGCATCTGTACTGACAGTGGCGCGCGTGCTACCGACGGACCATTGGCCGGATCGAAGTCGCATCCGCGCGGCTGGGGCACGTATCCGCGAATCCTGGGAAAATA
>DATISD010000152.1:0-8169 GCA_035469005.1 Pyrinomonadaceae bacterium
GTGAGTGATTTTCCGCGATGCCAGCGTGGGCTCTGCTTGAGGCGGAATTGCCCAAAATTGGTCCTGTGGACGAAGCGAGTTAAATATGTCACCCCTGCGGAGCGAAATCGAAACTGCTCGTTCCTGACACTTGCGGCCATAACTGGACTGGAGCGCAAGCGTCCTCGCTTGCATTGCGGGGGGCTAACCCCTGGCGGCAACCGGGACGGTTGCGCTCCAGTCAATGTCTTCTCTGTGTCCGCTGTGGTTAATTGTCTTAGGCTATCGACATTCGCTCTGCTTCACCTCAATATATTCACCCATGACTGACGCAAACGATCTGCACTCGGCGCTTTCACCCCTGACATTCCTCGGCAACTTAATCACCGACGACCAAATCGGCTCTCTCAAAGACTACGAATCCTGGTGGCACTCTGAAGGAGCTTCGATTTCAGAGGCGGTTGATCGCGCCGGCACGCCGTGGCTGCGCATGTTCGATCAATTCGGCAACCGGACGGACGAAATTCTCTTTCCGCCCGACTACTGGAAAATGCTCAAGCGCGGGTACGAGGCGGGAGCAATCTGGAGAGCCTTCGAGGGCAATTCACTCAGGATGCACTATCTCATTGATTACCTGACATGTTTCTTCGATGCCGGGCTCGGCTGTCCTTACATCGTTTCGTTGTCTACGACCGTGCCGCTGAAGAAGTACGCCACGCCTGAGCTGCAACAGCGTTTTCTTTCTCACCTTTTGCGTCGCGACGGGACCAACTGGCAAGGCGCAACCTGGATGACTGAAGCGAAAGGCGGTTCTGATCTCGGCGCGAACGTGGAAACGGTGGCGCGCAACACCGGCGATTGCTGGATTCTGAATGGCGACAAGTACTTCGCCAGCAATGTCGGCGCGGAACTGGCGATTGTCGCCGCCCGTCCCGAAGGCGCGCCGCAAACTCCGCAAGGCCTGGCGCTTTTTCTCGTGCCCCGCTATCGCTCAGGGGCAGTACCGGGAGCGGTAGCGAGCGGGTCCTCGCCAAATTGCCCTTCAGAAAAAGATCGACAACTCAACTATTTCATCCGGCGCCTCAAAAATAAGATCGGCACGCGCTCAGTTCCCACGGGGGAAGTCGAATTGCGCGATAGCCATGCTTACCTGCTCGGCACCCAGGAATGGGGCATCTATCTGATTCTGGAGTCGCTGAACCTCTCGCGGGTAGGCAACATCGTCGGCAGCGTATCTTTGGCCCAACGCGCGCTGGCGGACGCGCTCACTTTCGCCGAGCAACGAGTGGCATTCGGAAAACCAATCGTCAGGCATCCGCTCATGCAGCGGCAGTTTCATGAGCGCCTCGCGCAGTTACGTGACGCCCGCGCGTTGATGTGGGAAGCGATCCAACTGTTGGACGAAGTTTGGCAAGAGACGCCGCGCTATTCGGATCGCTATCACCTGTTTCGCCTGGTCGCGCATCTGGCGAAATACTGGACGGCTGAGTTGGCGGTGCAGTTTGCGAAATGGAACATCGAAGTCCACGGCGGCATGGGCGTGCTGGCCGAGTACTCGGCCGAACGCTGGCTGCGTGAAGCGATGATTCTGCCGATCTGGGAAGGCACACCGCACCGCCAGATGCTGGATGGATTGGAAGTGATGGAGCGCAAGGGCGCGCACGAGATGCTGTTTGAACATCTCGCCCCTCATGCCGACCACAGCGACTTACAAAACATTTCGGCGCGCGTCGAACAGCATCTGCAATTGCCTGCGGAAGAGAAAGAGGCAGGTGTAGGTCAGATCTTCCACGAGCTCGCCAGGTTTACTGCCCGCAGTTTAGCCCTGAAATACGAATAAGGATTGGCCAGGAACAAGACGACATTCACGACCCTGGCCGAGCTCGGACTCAGGATCACCGTGAATTACGACTTTGCGGTTGTGTTCAGAGCCGATGGCGTCTTTGCGCAAGAGAGTGGTTCGTTCAGTTTCATGCAAGATCTTCGGCGCCATTGCGCACGGCGTCGGTGAGGGGACGCGCTGCGCCGCCGGAGACCGGAAGTAGCCAGAGCTGCCCCAGCAGGTCGAACACAATCGTTCGCCCGTCAGGAGAGATGTCGAAGGCCAGTGTCGTTCCCTCGCTCGCGCGAACGGCAAGAGTCCGTCGTGACCCGGGCGTTTGGGCCGTCAACTGCGATCCACAAATAAAAACGACGAGAAAACGTGGGAATGAACCACGGCCGGCGTGGCATCATCATCGCTCCCTGGAGGTTAGAGTTGATAGGCGCGACGATGATAAGCGATTTATTACCGGATGTGGTAGAGATCTGCAACGCGAAAAAGAGACTTGGCGCACATGGGAGCGCACGCCTTTAGACGTGACTAGATTGTCACGCTGGCGCCTTCGCTGTTAAGAAGCTGCCGAAAGCCGATTTATTTGCAGATCCGCTGCTGTTCTGCGATTGCGCGCTCTACACGCTATGCAGCGAATCTGTTGGTGCGATCGACCACCAGGTCCGGATGTTCGCGGCGAAAGCTTTGGGCGACGTGACAGTTCCAACAGACGGGCAGATAAGTCGCCATCGCTTCGCTCACCGCTGACATTGGAATCCGTCCCCACTCCACGGTCACGCCTTCCGGATTGAGCAAAGCGGGCTTGTGATCGACCAGCGAAATCTCGGCAAACGGTTTCTCGCAGAAAGCACAGCTCTTATCGCGATACCACTTTTCGAGCACACTCCGCACCAGGCACTCGGGCGGCGCGACATCAAATTGCAGCAGACACTCCTGCCCGCAATCCTGTTTGAGTGGCCAGCGAGCACAATTCTCGAGACGCAGGTCGGTCTGCCCGAAAAGCGAAGTGATGGCTGCATGGCGCGTGTCGATTTCGACCATCGCCTGCTTTCCGGTCTCAGGGCAGATGATCACCCGTTCGCCTGAAAATAGTTGCGAGGCGCGCACGAAATATCTTATGCCAAAATAGATCGCGGCCACGATCAACGCAGCGATGAACAGATACACAACAGTCATGATGGTTGACCTCCCTTTTCCGGTTTAGATTGCGAACTTACTGACTGGAGCGCGACCGTCTCGGTCGGCAGCTATCGCAAGCGAGGCCGCTTGCGCTCCAATCTAAACGGTACGTTCTTTATTCCGCTCAGCTTCGATCTCTGCGATCTTGTTGCGCATCCACTCTTTCAGCGCTTCTTCTAACTTCGTTTGGTCACCTTCCAGGCTCTCAACCGTATCGCCTGCGGCGTTCAGGGGAATCGCGTGACACGGCACTTCGTCATTTTCTTTTCCGCGCGGCACGAAGTCGATGAGATGACATTCTGAGCAAGGGTGAGTTTTCTCCGGCAGCGCATAGTTCACGCACGTCAGTGAATCACGAAACGAAGAAGTTGGCTTCCACGGAGTTCGGACCGAACGCCCGTAGCCGCCCTTTTCAATGAAGTCGAGTTCGGTCTTCAGTAATTCGAGAATGTCGCGCTCGTCTTTGGGCATGTTCAATTCTCCAGATCGCCGATTTTGCCGAGAGCGTGCTTCTTCCTAAGCGGGCTCGGCAGCAATGCTTATGCCGTTAAGGCGACCCGAAACTTCTCGATAACTTTCCCGGAAAACTTGCGTGAATTCACTCAATGTCGCGGGGTTTTCCACAAGAGTAAAAGCGTAGATTGGATCCAGAATCAATGACCTTAAGCGAACGTACGCCACCATAGTGCGGGTACGAAAGTTGCTCTCTTTCAATGAGAATCCAGCCAGCAGGTGTGTATGTTCAGGGAAGTCGCCGCTCTGACGAATTGCATTTATGGGACAACATCAGGTCGAGCAGGAGCTCGACGAACGAAAAGTTCAGGCATTCATGAGCGCGGTGCTCGATGATCTGCGGGCCCTCGACTACATGATCGACCACGATGGCATCGAGAGTGGGGTGCATCGCGTGGGCGCTGAGCAGGAGATGTTCCTGGTAGATCGCAACCTTGGCCCGGCGCCTTTGGCCGTCGAGGTGCTGGACGGTCTGGATGATCCAAGGCTGACTACCGAAATTGCGCGCTTCAATCTCGAAGCCAATGTCACACCTCAATTGATCACCGGCGACTGCTTCAGCAGGATAGAGCAGGAATTGAACGAGCTGCTGGCAAAAACTCGCGAGCGCGCCGCTCAACTTGATGCCGACATTCTGCTCGCAGGCATTTTGCCGACACTCCGTCCCTCAGACCTGACCCTTGATAACATCAGCCCAAATCCGCGCTACCACGAACTGAACCGGGCAGTAACCAAATTGAGAGGCGGGCCTTTTTCGATTCACATCAAAGGACTGGACGAGCTGCAAATCGAGCACGACAACATAATGATGGAATCGTGCAACACCAGCTTTCAAGTTCATTTTCAGTGCGGTCCGCGCGAGTTTGCCGCCGCTTATAACATTGCGCAAGCGATCACAGCTCCGGTTCTGGCTGCCGCAGTTAATTCCCCGGTTCTTTTTGGCCAGCGCCTTTGGCAGGAAACGCGTTTGGCCTTGTTTCAACATTCAGCAGATGAAAGGTCGCCACTGCAACAAGCGCGCAGTCAACCAACTCGTGTGGGCTTTGGCGAGCGCTGGCTAAGAAATTCGGTGATCGAGTTGTTGCAGGATCAACTGACGCGTTTTCGGCCGATCATGATCTCTATTCCTGAGGAGAGTTCGCTGCAGGTGCTCGCGCGGGGCGAGACGCCACGGTTGGCGGCGCTCTTCATTCACAACGGAACTGTCTGGCCGTGGAATCGCGCGTGTTACGGCGTATCAAACGGAGTAGCGCAATTGAGGATCGAGAATCGCGCCCTGCCGGCAGGTCCAACCGTGCCGGATGAGGTTGCCAATACGGCGTTCTTCATTGGTCTCATGCTGGCGCTGCCTCAGGAGTACGGCGATATCTCAAAGCGTTTGGACTTTGATGACGCGAAGACCAACTTCTTTGCCGCCGCCCGGTACGACCTGCATGCCCAGCTAAGATGGATCGACAATAAGAGTTCTTCGGCAGCTTCTTTGATTCGCGATCAATTGCTGCCGCTGGCCCGGCAGGGATTAGAGGAATCAAGCGTCGATGCGTCGGACATCGATAAGTACCTGGGCATAATAGGCGAGCGCATTGAGACGCGGCAAACGGGCGCCCGCTGGCTCTTAAAGTCGCTCGCATCAATGGAAGGTCTGGAGCCGAAAGACCTGCGTTATCGCGAGCTGGCCGCGAGAATGCTTCAGGAGCAAAAGGAGGGCAAGCCTGTGCATAAGTGGGAAATCATGTCTCCCGGCGAAGACACCGATTGGAGCCAGAGTTACCAAACCGTGGAACAGTTCATGACCACCGATCTCTTCACCGTGCGCCCGGACGATCTGGTGGATCTTGCGGCCAGCGTGATGGATTGGCGTCACGTTCGACACGTGCCCGTTGAAGACGACCAAGGACGCCTGGTCGGTCTGGTAACGCACCGCGCCTTGCTGCATTTATTCAGTCACGGCTTGCCCTCGCAAGCTGAAAAGCCGCTGACGGTACGCGAAATAATGAAAAAAGCTCCGTTCACTGTTTCGTCTTCGACGCCGACGCTCGAAGCAATGGAGATGATGCAAAATAATAAGATTGGCTGCTTACCGGTTGTTGACGACGGCCGCCTGGTTGGAATTCTCACCTCCTATGATTTTCTTGCCGGGGCCGCACGAATTTTTCGTGAATACCTGGGCGCATCAAATCCGGCGAACACAACTCCGAAGGCAAACGCCCAACACGCCTGAATATCTGAAACCATGAAAACAATCATCGAACCCTTCCGCGTCAAAGTAGTTGAACCGATTAAGATGACCACGCACGCGGAGCGCGAACGTTATCTGCATGACGCTGCCTACAATCTTTTTCTGTTAAGGGCTGAGCAGGTCATCATTGATTTGCTTACCGACAGCGGCACCGCCGCGATGAGCGCCGAGCAATGGTCGGCGCTAATTCGCGGAGACGAATCTTACGCCGGCAGCGCCAGCTTCTATCGTTTTGAAGAATCCGTGCGCGACATCTTTGGTTTCAAACAAGTCATCCCCACGCACCAGGGACGGGCTGCCGAGCGCATTCTTTTCTCGACCACCTGCCGCCGCGGCAGCGTGGTCCCAAACAACACCCACTTCGATACCACGCGAGCCAACATTGAATATGTCGGAGCCGAAGCCGTCGATCTGCCGATTCCGGAGTTCTATACACCAGCGGTCTATCATCCATTCAAAGGGAACATGGATGCGCAGGCCTTGATGGATTTGATTGAACGCGTCGGCGCGGACCGCATTCCACTCGTGATGTTGACGGTCACGAACAATTCAGGCGGCGGCCAGCCGGTGTCGATGGCGAACATTCGCGAGGTCAAAGCCATCTGTTCGCGTTACGGTCTGCCGCTATACCTCGACGCTTGCCGGTTTGCCGAGAATGCTTATTTCATCAAGCTGCGCGAACCGGGCTATACGGACAAATCCGTAAAAGAAATTGCCCGCGAGATGTTTTCGTACGCCGATGGCTGCACGATGTCGGCAAAGAAAGACGGCCTGGCCAATATCGGCGGCTTTCTCTGTACGAACGACGATCGGTTGGCACAACAGGAAAAGGATCTGTTGATTCTGACCGAAGGCTTTCCCACCTATGGTGGAATGGCGGGACGAGATCTCGAAGCGATCGCCGTCGGCCTGCAAGAAGTTCTGCACGAAGATTACTTGCAGTATCGCTTTGCCTCGATTCGCTATCTGGGCGAACACATCGCGCGCGCCGGAGTGCCGATCGTGCAGCCGCCGGGGGGCCACGCAATCTACATCGATGCACACGCGATGCTGCCGCACATCCCGCAACTTCAGTATCCGGGGCAAGCACTGGCCATTGAACTCTATCGCGAGGCCGGAATTCGCTCATGCGAAATCGGAACGGTGATGCATGCTGAGAAAAATCCCGAAACCGGCGAAGAGATCCCTGCGCCAATGGAGCTGGTGCGTTTGGCCATTCCCCATCGCGTCTATACGCAAAGCCACATCGACTATGTGATCGAAGCGATCCTTGATGTCCACCAACGTCGAGAATCGATTCCGGGGTATCGCATCGTCAGCCAACCGGAATTCCTGCGTCACTTCAGCGCGCGGTTTGAGCCGATTAAGAAATCTAATAAAGTTACTGCGACCGGGTCCGAGACCGAACTGCAATTAGCTTAACCCGGGCGAAATCCCCTGGAAGCAGCAGTCAACTTCATACTGGGAGCGCGGACGGCCTCGTCCGCAGCGCGCCGACAGGCGCGAAGTAAATTTATTCCAGATCTAAATCGTAAGATCAGATTTTCGCGCTGCGCGCTCAATGCGGACGAGGGCGGCGTCCGCGCTCCCAGCAAAATGAAGCTTTCGGCGTCGGCACCGCTGATCCGCCGGGTATTCCACTCTAAAGTTGCATCACTGCGGAGCCAGCTTCGTTTCCTTCTTCTGGTGACACTCGACGCATTGAAACTGAGAGATGTCGCCGAGATTGATCGGATGCTGGAAGGGCTTGTTGGCTTTATGACAGAACTCGCATTTGTGCTCGGCCAATGAGCCCAAATCTACGGGATGTTGAAACGGCCCGGTCTTCACGTTCCTGTCCCGCGGCCCGGCAGAATCATAGATCATCGTGTGACAGACATTGCAGTTGTTGCTGATGACTTTGCCGGTGTTGCTGACGTGCTCGCCGTCGTGGCAACGGAAGCAGCCGGAGAAATAAAGATGGCCGATGTTGTTCGGGTGGGTCTGCCAGTCGGTTTTCATCTCAGGGAAGAAATAGGTTTGGAAGATGCGCTGCACTTCCGCGACGGCGGCATCAATCGATGAACGCTTGTTCGCATACACGTCCGGATAATTAGTCCGATAGTAATCGTTCAGGCTCGTGGCGATCGTGTTGACCGCTTCCGGAGTGGTCGTGTATCTCCGGCTAAGAACTTCTACGGACTGTTTCTTTAAATAAGGCAGGGAAGGGTCCAAGCGGCCGGCAACGAAACCCTGGTCGACCGCCGCATCCGGCGGCAGATAAACGTGGGCCGGCCGATTGTGACAATCGACACAGTCCATTGTGCGCTTGTCGCCGTTGGCAATTTGATCCGGAGTCAAAGGCCGCGTGCGGTCATAATACTCAGTCACGTTCCCCTGGCGATCCTTGATTCGCACCCAGGGAACGACCTGACGATGATCGTCG
>DATISD010000153.1:0-1730 GCA_035469005.1 Pyrinomonadaceae bacterium
ACTTGCACCGGGGTTCCGCCCAGGACCGGAACCCGGTACCTGTCGATTTCGTGCTCGTGACCAATCCGCCAGATTACACAGATTACACAGATTAGGAAAAATTAGGATGAACTGAATACGCTTGCACATCTTCCTTACCAGAACTTGCACATCTTATTACCTGAACTTGCACATCTTCCTTACCGGAAGATGCCCGGCCCTGGCTAGTTTCTAATCTGTGTAATCTGTGGATTAGTCTTACGGATGCGTCATCTCTTCCGGCTTCACCCATTCGTCAAACTGTTCGCCGGTCAGCAAACCAGATTCAATCGCGGACTCGCGCAAAGAGATGCCTTTCTTGTGCGCGTTCTTGGCAATCCTGGCCGAGTTGTCATAACCGATATGCGGATTCAGGGCCGTCACCAGCATGAGCGAGTGACGCAGGTGTCCGTCGATCTTCTCGCGATCGATGCTCATACCGGCGATACAGTATTCGACAAAGCCGTGACACGCGTCGTGAATCAGACGCATCGAGTGCAGGAGGTTGTGAATCATCACCGGCTTGAAAACATTCAATTCAAAGTTGCCCTGCGAGCCGGCGAAACCAATCGCAGTGTCGTTGCCCATGACCTGCACCGCGACCATCGTGATGGCTTCGCTCTGCGTGGGATTGACTTTGCCGGGCATGATTGATGAGCCGGGCTCATTCTCGGGAATTACCAGTTCGCCCAGGCCACAGCGTGGGCCGGAAGCCAGCCAGCGTATGTCGTTGGCAATCTTCATCAACGACGCGGCCAGGGTTTTGAGGGCACCGCTACAGAAAACAATTTCATCATGAGCTGAAAGCGCAGCGAATTTGTTCGGATGTGATTTGAAAGGCAAACCCGTTAGTTCCGCGATCTTCTGCGCGGCTCGCTCGCCAAACTCCGGATGAGCATTCAATCCGGTGCCAACGGCCGTACCTCCGATCGCAAGATCATAAAGGCCCGGCAAACTGTCTTTCATTCGATCAAGGTCGCGTTCGAGCAGGCTGGCCCAACCCGACATCTCCTGGCCTACAGTTAAGGGCGTGGCGTCCTGAAGGTGCGTCCGGCCAATCTTTACGACGTCTTTAAACTCCTGTGCCCTGGCATCTATGGCTTCGTGAACCTCTTTGACGCGCGGGATCAACTTATTCATCTGTTCCGCCGCCGCAATGTGCATGGCTGTCGGGAACGTATCGTTCGATGATTGCGACATGTTGACGTCGTCGTTCGGATGAATCGGCTTCTTGCTGCCCATGACGCCGCCGGCGATCTCAATCGCCCGGTTCGAGATGACTTCATTGGCGTTCATGTTGGTCTGCGTCCCGCTGCCGGTCTGCCAGACACGCAAAGGAAAATGCTCGTCGAGCTTGCCTTTGATCACTTCGTCGCACGCCTGCACAATCAGCTTCGCTTTGTCCGGCGGCAGCTTGCCGAGATCCTGGTTCACCAGCGCGCAGGCTTTTTTGAGAATGCCGAGCGCGCGAATCATCTCGCGCGGCATGACGTCATAGCCGATTTTAAAATGAAGCAGCGAGCGCTGTGTCTGCGCGCCCCAATACTTATCGGACGGCACTTCGATCTCGCCCATCGAATCAGTTTCAATGCGGGTAGTTGGTTTTGGTTTTGGAGCTTCTTGCGACATAGGTTTGGAGCCGCCCTGCGGCGGGATATTTATAGCTCAATTCGCTTTAGAAACCCTAAGCTCCGACGGGGCGACATATTCTC
>DATISD010000154.1:0-3621 GCA_035469005.1 Pyrinomonadaceae bacterium
AGGCCAAGCGTGAAGGCGAATACTCGCAAGTCAAGATTGATTTCCTGCAATCGGGGAAGATTTTCCGGCTTGAGCGCGATCAGGAGATTTATTCCCCACCACGCGATTAAGATCCCGACGACGCCGCCGACCACTGAAATCAGAATGCTTTCCGTAAGAAGCTGGCGGATTATTCTCCACCGGCCGGCGCCGAGCGCTGTGCGAATGACTATCTCACGCCCACGTTCGGCGGCCCGCGCCAGAAGCAGGTTCGCAAAATTCGCACAGGCGATCAGCAGGACCAGACTAACGGCGGCGAACAATATCAGCAGCGCGCCTCGCGACTGACCCACGATTCGCTCCTGAAGCGGAATGAGCAGGGTGCTGCGATTCTTGTTGTCGGCCGGATACTGCGTGGCCAACTGCTGGTCGATCAGACGCATTTCAGCGCTGGCTTGTTGCAGGGTCACCGCCGGGGCCAATCGTCCGTAGGTTCTGAGAAAATGTACGCCGCGAAAATTGGCCGCTACCGGATTCGAGACATGAACAGGCGTCCAGGCCTCAGCGTTCTCTCTCGGTGATTTAAAGCCGGGAGGCATCACTCCGATGATCGTGTAGACGTTCCCGCTCAAAGGTATTGTCTTGCCTACAATCTGCTCGTCACGACCAAATTGCCGCTCCCACAATTGATGACTGAGAACAACTACGAATGGGGCGCCGTTCTTATCGTCATCTGCACTGATGTAGCGTCCACGTTCAGGTTTCACGCCGAGTGTTTCGAAGTATCCGCCGGTGACCTGGCCGACCTGAAATTGAATCGGTTCGGCCGCTCCGGTATAGGCCAGAGGGGCAAGCACCTCGCCGCCAAATTTCGTGAACGCGTGGCTGGCCGCGATCACATCTGCGAGGTCAGGCGCAGATTGATTAGAGCGAAACGTCACCAGATGTTCTGGCTGGTCGTAATCAAGCGGGCGCAGCAGCACTGAGTTAATCACACTAAAGATGGCCGTGTTCGCGCCAATCCCGAGCGCCAGCGTGAGCACAGCTATGGCAGCAAAGGCCGGACGCTTGAGCAAGCTGCGGATTCCATAGCGAATGTCGTTGAATAGTGTATCCATAAGATCATTTCCAATTTTCGATTGTCAATCGTCGATTTGAAGCTTTCTCTCCGAACCTGCTTCGTAGCCCAGTGGGCGCCAGATGTCGACGCGCTTATTAAATGGAGTAAGGAGCGGTTGAAAATCCGGCGGCATCACACCGACGACTGTGCGAGCGACACCGTTGAGCTGAATTGGTTTTTCAATAATCGAAGAATCCCGATTAAAGCTTTTCTGCCAAAGCTCGTAACTGATGATCGCCACGCGAGCAGCGTTTGGATGGTCGTCGTCGCTGGTAAAGTCGCGACCCAACATCGGCCTCATTCCGAGGACGCGAAAGAAATCAGCCGTCACGCTCGCGCCGCTTATGGCTTGAGGATCGCCAGCCCCTGAAAGCGTAGGACTCCAGTAGGACATGGCCGACATCGCCTCGAAGGAATGACTCTGAGTGCGCCAGTCCGCGAAGGTCGGATATCCGACGTTGCTTTTCTCGCCGCTTTTGTCTGTCTCCCAAATCATTACCAATCGTTCTGGCTGCGGATACGGCAATGGCTGCAGGACGACGGCGTGAACCACGCTAAAGACTGCCGTGCACGCGCCGATGCCGACGGCCAAGGTCAGGATCGCAGCCGCGGTAAAGCCCGGTCGCTTTAGCAGCGTCCGAACTCCATAACGCAGGTCCTGGGTTAGCTGTGAAAACATTTCATCTTCCTGTTGTAAATAAGCCGCTCCTACTCTTGAAGTGATGGAGCCGCAAAGTTCCTCACTCGTACCTGAGCGCCTCCAGCGGATCGACTTTGGTGGCGCGCCACGCCGGCACATAGCACGCGAGCAGCGCCACCAGCGCCAGCAACGCGGCAATCGCAACGAAGGTCGCCGGGTCTTTGGTCCCGACCCCAAACAGCAAGCTTGAAAGCAGGCGCGTTAGAGCCAAAGCCCCGGCCATTCCCAACGCCAATCCAATCACAACCAGCCGCACACCCTGGTTAACTATCAGCTTCAAGACATCGCGCGTTTGCGCTCCCAGGGCCATTCGTATTCCAATCTCGTTCGTTCGTTGTGCCACCGAGTAACTCATCACGCCATACAAACCGATGACGGTCAGCACCAGCGCGACGGCGGCAAAGATCGAGAGTAGTGTCGTGTTAAAGCGCGGCGCCGCCACCGAGCCGGCGATGTAGTCATCCATCGTCTTGACACCGAAAACGGGCAACTCCTGATCCATCAACCTGACTTCGCGTGTGGCGCTGGTGATAAGCGAGTTGGGATCGCCGGCAGTCTTCACGACTACGATCAGTTGATTGAAAGGAACCTGCGATTGCGGAAGGTAATAAGCCGGTTTCGGTTCGGTGTTCAGCCCGCGATTGCGAATATCGGCAACGACCCCGACTATTTCGCGCATCGTCGCTTTCTCGTCTTCCCAGCTGCTGAGCCCCGGCTTGATTCGCTTGCCGATCGGGTCCTCTCCGGGGAAAAACTGTTTTGCAAAAGTGTCAGTCACGATCACCACCGGCGTCGATTTGTGCTCGTCGCGATCTTCAAAGTCTCTTCCCTTCAGGATGGGAATACCCATCGTGCGAAAGTAGTTTGCTTCTGTGACAAACATGTCAGCCGATGGCTGATCCTTGGGTGCCACCGGCCGGCCATCGATCTGAAATGAGATTGAAAAACGGTCGCCGCTCAAAGGCAGAGGCAGAACCGCGCTGGCAGATTGAACTCCGGGCAAGGTCTGCACGTGCGTTAACAGATCGCGATAAAAGCGTGCCTGCTTCTCTGACGAGTAACGAACTTCAGGCAAAGCCACATTAAAGGTGAGCACGTTTTGTGACTGTAAGCCGGAACCCACGTGCCGCAATCGCCAGAGACTTTGTATCAACAAGCCGGCGCCGACGAGTAAGACAACCGCGATGGCCAATTCGGCGACGATCAGGGCGCCGCGAATGCGATTGCGCCGCGCGCCGCCACCAAAGCCGCGACCTTCCTTTAATGATTCAGTCAATTCGGTCCTGGCCGAATGCAGTGCCGGGACTAAACCGAAAATGACGCCAGTCACGACCGATACGGCGAGGGTAAATCCGAGCACGCGCCAATCGAGACCGACTTGAATCGCCCGCGGAATGTCCTGCTTGCCTAAAGCGATCAACAAGTCCGACCACCACACCGCCAGCCCCAAACCGAGCAACCCGCCGGCTAATGACAGCAGGACGCTTTCAGTCAACAACTGGCGAACCACGCGCGCCCGGCTCGCGCCCAGCGCCGATCGTATCGAAATCTCCTTATGCCGGGTCATCGCGCGCGCAAGCTGGAGGTTTGCGACATTCGCGCAAGCGATCAAAAGCACACACGCAACTGCTCCCAGCAGGATGAGCAACGCCGGCCGAATGTCGCCTACCAACGCCGTCAGCGCCGACTCGACGTGAATGCCCTTGTGAGTATTTGTATCGGGATATTGCTGCTCGAGTCTGGCCGCAATCGTGTCAACGTCTGCCTGCGCCTGAGTTTGGGTCACGCCCGGTTTTAGCCGCCCAATCAAACGAAGAAAGTG
>DATISD010000155.1:0-3289 GCA_035469005.1 Pyrinomonadaceae bacterium
GACACGCTCGACATGGCGTTTTCGATCATGTCGAATCGGCAGAAACAGAAGCTGAAAGAATTCTCGGAAGTTGACATAGCGTACAGCGTCAACGGCCTGGGCCGATTCCGCGCCAACATCTTCCAGCAGCGCGGTGCGGTCAGTATTGTGCTGCGGGTCATTCCCGATCAGACAAAGAATGCCGCACAGCTCGGGCTGCCGCCCGTGGTGGACAGGATTTGTGAAGAGCGGCGCGGCTTGATCCTGGTCACTGGCGCCACCGGTTCAGGCAAATCTACCACGCTGGCCGCGATGATCGATCGAATTAACTCGACCCGCTCCGGCCACATTGTCACGATCGAGGATCCGATCGAATTCCTTCATCGCGACAAAAAGGCTTTCGTGACCCAACGCGAAGTCGATGTTGATACGCGTTCGTTTGCTGAAGCCCTGCGCGGCGCGCTGCGCCAGGATCCGGATGTGATTCTGGTGGGTGAGATGCGCGACCTGGAAACGATCGAGACGGCCCTGACCGCCGCCGAGACAGGCCATCTCGTGCTGTCTACCCTGCACACGCTCGACGCGACTGAGACAATCACGCGCATCGTTTCTTCGTTTCCGTCGCACCAACAAAAATCCGTGCGCATTCAGTTGGCCGGAATCGTAAAGGCCGTCATCTCAATGCGTCTGGTGCGCGCAGCTAAAGGATCTGGACGTGTGCCGGCAGTTGAAGTGATGGTTTCGACCGGCCTGATCCGCGACTACATTATCAATGAAGAAAAGACCTACCTGATTCGCGAAGCGATTGCGAATGGCGCCTCGCAATATCAAATGCAGACGTTCGATCAGGGGTTGTTTGCTCTGTTCCAATCTCATCGGATCAGTTTAGAAGAAGCGGTACATAATGCGACGAACCCGGACGAGTTTAAGATGCGAGTGTCCGGAATCCTGTCCACCGAGCAAGCGATCGACGCAGAAGGACTCGGCAAGCCGCCGGTGCCTGAACCGAAACGTGAGGAAGCTGAATCTGTTATCGTGAAGTTATAGTCGCCAGAAGCGAAAAAACGAGTAGCCGCGAAAAGGCACAAAAGGACAAACAAGGAATGCCAGTTCGTTGCATTCCGGCAATTTTCTTTTGTGCCTTTCCCCGCTCTTCTGTCGCTTAACTATCTTTCTTCGCTTCCTGCCAAAGCCCTTCCATAATTTCGATCGTAGTATCGTCAAATTTCAAATCTCGCTCGCGCAATTTCTTTTCAATGTAGCCAAAACGTTTGCGGAACTTACGATTGCTTAGCTTCAAGGCGGCTTCGGGCTCAACGTTCAATCGACGAGCGATATTTGTAATCACGAACAGCAAGTCTCCGATTTCTTCGCGGACGTGCGAGTGATCTGCTTCATCGTTGGTGTTTGCGTGGACACTGATTGCTTCTCTCAATTCGTCCAGTTCTTCATGCAGTTTCTCGAAAATCTCTTCGACGTTCTTCCAGTCGAATCCCACCCGCGCAACTTTCGTCGAGATTTGATGCGCTTCCATCAACGCCGGCGCTTTCGTCGAAACACCGTCGAGTATCGAGGCGTTCTCAGTTCCGCCAGAGCCTTTCCCCGCCGCGCGCTTTTCCTCTGCCTTGATCGCTTCCCAGTTCCGTAACACTTCGGCAGAGTCTTCTGCGGCCGTGTCGCCGAAGACGTGTGGGTGGCGGCGCACCATCTTCGCGTGAACTTCGTCGATCACGTCGTCAATGTTGAATTCACCACGCTCCTGGGCCACGCGGGCAAAGAACGTGATTTGGAAAAGTAAATCGCCAAGTTCTTCACGCAGGTCGTCGGGACGTCCCAGACGCGCCTCCTCGAGAGCGTCGAATGCTTCATAAGCTTCTTCCAAAAGCATGGGCGCGAGCGTGGCGTAAGTCTGTTCACGATCCCACGGACAACCACCGGGGGACCGCAGACGATCCATCAATTCAACCAGATCGGCAAAAGTTTTCGGCATGGGAGCTAGTTTCAAGTTTCGGGTTTCAAGTTTCAAGTGAAGAAGGCCAGACTGGAGCGCAGACGTCCCGACTAGAGCGCAACCGTCCCGGTTGCTGGACCGATTGCAAGCGAGGACGCTTGCGCTCCAATCACATCCGGTCAGCGTCAGCTTTGCGATCCGGCAAAAGCGAGTGCTAACATCGACCTCGTCCTAAATAGTTCACTTATATGCGCGGTCGCCTAAAAGCCTCGGCGCATTATTGTTCAAAGATATGTCTGAGGAACAACCAGTATTCAAAGTCGTCGATCGTCGCCCGTTTAATCCTGACGGCACGCCGCGCGAGCTAACCGAACAGGAAAAAGAGGAGGCGGAACGCGCCGCAAAGGCCGCCGCCGTCGAAAATGCCGCTGCCAAGGCAATGTCTGCCCAGGCTGAGCCGGCAGCTCAGAGTCAATCCCCATCCCGCCCCGGGCCGGCTGTCCGCGCGGAGCGGCGATCGGCCCAGGCCGCGGGCGATCCGCTTGACGATCCGGCCAGCTTTCTGAGCTTGATCATGTCGCTCGCATCAAACGCCGCGGCGAGTCTGGGAATGATGCCGCATCCAGTGACAGGCGAGACTGGCGTTGATCTTAAAACGGCGAAACACTGGATCGATATTCTGGGAATGTTGGAACAAAAGACCCAGGGAAATCTGGATGAGCAGGAAGCACTGATGCTGGAGAATCTGCTGGCCGACCTGCGCATGCAGTACGTTTCATTCACTAACGCGCCCACGCCGCCACCTTCGAAATTCAGCGCCAGCGATATCACGGGCGGGAAGTAGTCCAAAGTCCCAAGTCCAATGTCCAACGTCATTAAGTTTTCGACATTGGACATTGGACGTTGGACTATGAGACTTACTTTCCTTGGCACCGGTACCTCGACAGGCGTTCCCTCGATCGCCTGCGATTGCGAGACCTGCACCTCTGACGATCCGCGCGACAAACGTCTGCGCGTTTCAGTACTTATAGAACATGCCGGCCAGACAGTCATCGTCGATACTTCAAGCGATTTTCGCCAGCAGGCTTTAGGGATTGGCCTGAAGCATCTCGATGCAGTCCTCATCACTCACTGTCACGCCGATCATATTTTCGGCCTGGACGATATTCGCCCGTTGAATTTTCGCCATGGCGCGCTCGGGCTTTATGCCAACGAACGCGCGTGGAAAGATATCCGCCGAATCTTTCAGTACGTCTTTGAGCCATCACACTTTGGCGGCGGGTTACCGCAGATCGTGCCGCACACGGTCGTCAGTGGCGCGCCGTTTTGTCTGGGACGTAATCTCGAAGTAACGCCTCT
>DATISD010000156.1:0-5553 GCA_035469005.1 Pyrinomonadaceae bacterium
GTTGTTTGCCGACGCGCTTTGTTGCCCATCAGAAGAGAGGTACAAAAACAGCGCAATGAAATCGTACGAATTCGCGCCACAGACATGTCGTTTTTGAAACGGTCAGTTTCAACGGAGGCCGACACTTTGGTGATGATCATGAACGATAAGGTTAAGGCTTCCCCACGTATTTCGCGCGCGCGGGAACGCTGGCGAATTCTTTTGTCTCCACGATGTAAGCCGTGAGCCGGCCGCCGTAGACACAAGCCGTATCGAGTCCAATTGCATGGTGACCTCGACGCGGTTTCGTGGCGGGCCAATGGCCAAAAAGGACGGTCTTCGGCCCCCGGTAAACGTCGTACCAGCGCACGCCTCGGCGCTGCGACGGGTCAGCGCCCATAGTGCGAATCTCGGTCAAGTCAATGGCCATTTGGCGGCGCAAAGGCACGCCTGGCCGCAATCCCGCATGAACTACCAGATGTGAGCCGAGATTGATTGTGAAAGGGAGCGAACGAAGGAATTCAAAATAACGGCTGCGGTTTGGCTCGAGTTCGTTGAGCGTCGCCCGCTGACCTTTTGACAAGCGCACCGGCTCACCGCGCCAGCGTTGCCTCAAAATCCTGTCGTGGTTACCGACGACTGATGAGAACCGCTGATCATTAAGGAATAGATCGAGAACTTCGCGCGTCTTCGGACCCTTGCAGACCAAATCCCCCACGGCAATGATGCGATCATCTGCCTGCAAGTCGACGAGCTGCGTTAAGTCAGTCAGCTCGTCAAAGCAACCGTGAATGTCCCCGACTACGATTGTTCGGCCCATAGCGTCAGTATCCGGAGCGACCGCGACGGGATCGAATGGAGCGCATCCGTCCCCGGTTGCCGCCTCAGTGGCGCTATGTGCAAGCGAGGACGCTTTGGATCCAGTCAAATCCAGCAGCTACCGTTCGCAGTTCTGGAACTAGTCAAACAAATGGTGTACCGCGTCGGGGCTCCAATCGGCCAGATTCGGGGTGACGATGTCCGCGCCGGCTTCGCGCAGAGCGGGGTCTGTGACGGTGTTGGTAACGCCGAGTGTGCGCATGCCGGCTATCCGCGCTGATTCAATCCCGGGCGGTGCGTCTTCGATAACCAGACATTCATTTGCCAGCAGCGGCAAGTCAAGGCCTCTGCGTCGCGTCTCGTTCAGCAACTCCAGCGCTCGCTCATAACAGTCGGGCGCCGGCTTGTGCTTAAGTCCGGGTTCGGCACTCACTACAACCAGGAACTGTTTTTTTAAGCCGGCCAGTTCAAGCACGTGATCGATCTCGCTGCGCTCAGCCATGCTAACGATGCCGAGATCGTAGCGACGCGCAGCCGCCTTGATGAAACTAATTACACCTGAAGGAACCGGCAATTCATTCGCGATAACCTCGCGATGTTTTGCGTGTTCACGCTGAATCACTTCGCGCATGGTTTCATCGCTCAGGGATTTGTTCCCGCGCGCGTACGCTGCGCGGACGAAAGCAACATCGTCCATGCCCAGCGACGCAAAATACTCTTCGTCCGTAAGGTCGAGGCCTTCGTTCGACAAAACTTCACGATAGGCTTTTAGATGGATACGTTCGTCATTGATGATGACGCCGTTGAAGTCAAAGAAGATTGCTTGCATCATGATCTAAATTCGGTCAGGGCGCGTTGCCCGAAACCATCGAAGCCGGCGCTTTCAATTCCGTAATGCGCTCGTTCTGTTCGGCAAACAGTAAGGGCAGACGTTCACTCTCCAGCACATCCAGGCGCCGCAAGACTTCCGTCAGGGCTAATTCATTCTTCAGGTTGACCTGATAATCCAGGTCCGCGCGCAGACGATCCTTCGACCCCTGCCGATTCTGCGACATCATGATGATCGGCGCTTGCAGCCCGGCAATGACTCCCATCACCAGGTTCAGCATCTGGTAAGGAATCGGATCGAAACCCTTAATCAGCACCCAGGAATTGAAAATGATCCACGCGATAATAATCCCGATGGCCGTGATGATAAATTTCCAACTTCCGCCAAACTCGGCGATCGCATCGGCGGCGCGGTCCGCGATCGTCATACGCTTGTCCTGCTCTTCGTTGACGTTTCGGGAAACGCGCTGCTGCAGCATCTTGTCCGTATGACGCAGGCGCGAGAAGGTGGCGCTCAACATTTCCAACGCTACAATTGGGTTGTTATTGATGAAGCGCAGAAATCGCTCGCGTGAAAGCACTGCGAGCCGCCCGTCCTCGATGACGTGCGCATCAGCAGAACGTTGTTTGCCGTCGATGATGGCCATCTCGCCGAAAAAATCTCCGCGCGCCAGCTCTGCCAGAACGATCTGCCTCTTGTCCTCGTCGGTAACCGAGATGCGAATGCGGCCACTCTCGATTAAATACATTGCGTCGCCGTCATCTCCGGCACGAAACAATATATCGCCCGAAGCCACGTCGCGGGTATTTAGCAGTTCGCGCAGTTCGGCCGCCGCCTGATCATCAAGCGCCGAAAACAAAGGCACTGATCGAATCGCGGCCAGCGTCATTTCCTGGGGGGTTGGTGTCGTCATGGGTTACCTCAATCTAGATTCATTACTCATTGGTTCATTCAGTCATTGATTCAATGATCAAATAAACAAATGCATCAATCTTTCTGGACCCTTCCATCTTTCATCATGATGATTCGGTTAGCAAAGCTGCTCGCCAGCTCGTGATCGTGCGTGACCAGCAGGACCGTCAATCGATCGCGATCCGTCATTTCACGCAACAGGGCCAACAACTCGCGGGCGCGAGTTGAGTCCAGGTTGCCAGTCGGCTCGTCGGCAAGCAAGACTCGCGGGCGGTTAGCCAAAGCGCGGGCGATCGCGACGCGTTGTTGTTCGCCGCCCGACAATTCTGAAGGACGATGCTCGATTCGATCGGTGAGGCCAACGCGTTCCAGCAATTCTGCTGCGCGTCGCCGGCGCTCTGCACCGCGCATGCCGCCAAACGCCAGCGCCAAGCTGACATTTTCGGCTGCGGTCATCGTGGGAATCAAATTAAAGTTTTGAAAGATCATTCCCACCGAGAACTTTCGATAACGCGCCATCTGTTTCTTGGTGAGCGGACTGAGCGGCTGGGAATCGAAAAGAACGTCCCCACTCGTCGGCCGGTCCAAACCTCCCAGCAAATTCAGGAGCGTTGATTTGCCCGAGCCTGAGGTGCCCTGGATTGCTACGAACTCGCCTTCCAAAACGCTCATCGTCACGCGATCCAGCGCGGTCACCAGATTCGTGCCCATTTGATAAACGCGGGTAACTTCACGAGTTTCGATTAGCATTTTTTTGCTACGCACGCTTCCAGCGTGCTTCTCGTTTAAAGCCGACTGCACGCCAGAGGCGTGCGTACCGGGCTAGGTCGATTGTTTTCGCGTCACCCGCCACAGGTTGAACTTTTCTTCGTCAAAACCCTTCAGAGGAATTTCAAACGTCGTGGCGCTCAGTCCCTGATCTGGATCGCTCAGATATTCACGCACCGCTGGATCGCTGTAGATCGCATTTGAAATGACTACATCATCACCTGTCGACTGTCCTTCCAGACGCGCGGCCAGATTCACGGTCGAGCCAAAATAATCCAAACGATCGTTGAGTGTCACGGCGATGCACGGGCCCATGTGCAGTCCCGCCTTCAATTGGAGCGGCTCCATGCCGTCTGGTGGACCCGCCAGGCGCTGCTGAGCGCGAAGCATTGCCCGGAGCGCCCCGGCCGGTTGCCGAAAGACAGCCATGACCGCGTCGCCAATTGTTTTCACCATCGCCCCATCCTCTTCGGCGATGACTTCCTTGAGCACGTCGAAATGATTCATGACGCGACCAAACGCGGTCGCATCGCCAATCTGGCGATACAAGCGCGTTGAATTTTTAAGATCAGTAAAGAGGACAGTCAACGTACCCACGGAAATTTGCTCGCCGGGGCGGAGGGCCTCTGTGGCGAACAGATCGCGAAACATCTGGAGCGCCGTCACCTCGGCCGCCGTAGCCGCCTCGTCACTCCACGCCGTGCGTTCCAGAATAAATAACTGTTCGTCACCCGTGGCATTCTCGAAAACGATATCTGCGTCCACCGCGATTTCGATTTCCTCGCTCGACCAGCCTTCCGGAGTTGCACGTAGCGTGATCGCCGCCGCCCCGTGATCACCTGCGCTGAGATGCTGCCAACCCGGAAGAGTCATGGTGCGCAGACGGTAACGGCCGCGCTCAAGAGTCAGAGCGATTGCCCGAGATTGGCCCACCGGCAGCAGTTGCTGCGTCAATACGTGAGGCACGACCTGCGGACCGCCAACGCAAAAGATCTCGACATCGGCTACGCGTATCGATGGGTTAGGCCGAAACGAGAGTTCGACCGACTGCTCAAAGTTAACTTTGAAGTCGATATTGCAGCCTGGACAATGGACCTGAGACGAGACTTCTTTCAGAGATTCCGTTGAACCACCGCCGCGACACAGCGGGCACATCAGGTTCCATTGCAAATCCAGAATTCCCGCGCGCGTTGCGCACAGAAAAGTCTCCAACACCTCGCGTCGAGGTTTATTCCATTGCTTCGCCAACTCGTATGGCCGGACCCGTGAAAGCGCAAACTCATCGGCGTTCTCAAGGTGATCCACCAGTAGACCGATAATTTCGCTGTTGCTTCCCTGCGCGACTGCTTTCGGGCTCAAGCTGAGGAGACGCGCTCGCCCGCCGCGGGCAAACTCGACATTCTTGTTTACGATCGCCGCGGTGCGGCCATGCTTTGCCAGCTCATCATAGTGCCGAATGGTTTGGGCAAAGCTTCGCGCGCTAACCAGGCCGATCTGGATCGGAATCGCGATCAAACCGAGGAGGTTTTTCGGCTTGGCCCGGACTTCATAAACAAGCTTTGTTCCGGTTTTATCCTCATCATTGATTGCTCGCGGCGTTAACTCTACGAGCACGCGAAGCTCGCTCATTGGCCCTCTGGAATAGCGACGCACGACGCCAAAGCGGTGCGGCCGCACCCATTCGAACGGCTGCTCTTCCCACTCGACAGGAATTCCGAAAGCAGATAGCCGCAAGCGCCGGCGCGCATTATTTCCGGCCGGCGCTTTAATCATCTCGACCGACGGAACAGCGGTATCGCGATTGAATCGATTCGTGTCTGAGACCAGCGGCCACAGTTGTTCCGGCGACGACTCAAGATCGAATTCCCAGCGATAATGGAATTCCTGAAAAGACATAGAGGTCAGAGGTCAGAGATCAGAGATCAGACGTCTTAACAGCCAGGATTCCTTTCTGCTAGCGGCCGGCAACGAGGAAAGCGGTTGGATTCCTAAGCATACTTCCTAGCGTCTGGCCGACCCTTCTGCATAATTCGACAAGTTTCGCGTGCTGCTCGAGCGAGATCTACTTGCAGTCTCGGGCGAAATCCAGAGAGGAATCGGTCTCGCAGTTCTCACCATCACAATCGGTGAGTTTACTAATGAAATGTGCTTCGTACCTTCGTTTGGCCCACGCCTCGCGCAAATTCAAACAAACTGAACGTGAAGACCTTCCAATCTGACTGGTTAAGGCAAATTTCTCTTCTGGC
>DATISD010000157.1:0-6014 GCA_035469005.1 Pyrinomonadaceae bacterium
GGACGCGGCCGGGAAAGAGTCGAGGTATTCAACCTCAAGCCGAGTTGAGTGTTCTCCATAAACCCTCCGATATTTTCAAACGCATTGCGGATGCGTTGGTTGGGGATGCGAGGACAATAAAAAAGAATGCCAGGGCGACGAAACTTTCCCGGGGGGAAGCTAATGTAATTTCGATTGAGAAACCACTTTGATTACCACCGTCAGGGTGTCGTGGAGTGTATCTCAAGTTCCACCGCTGGACAAAGAAAAAGCATACTGCCGGGCGAGTCAGTACGAGGAGGAGTCCGGCGTACAGAGTTTGGAGTGCGCTGACTTGTCAGCGCTTTAGATTTGTTATTCGAAAAAGAAAAGCGGCGACAAGTCGCCGCACTCCACAATGTCGCGATGCGATCGAAATCAGAGGCCTCTGACGCTAGCAAGTGCTTTCGCGAAGTGTCGCCGCCACGATGCGCCGCAGCATACCGCCGAATACCAATTGATGCAGCGGGTAGAGCGCATACCAATAGAGTCGCCCAAACAATCCCACCGGATCGAAAATCGCGGTCTGGCGAATCGTGGCGGTTGATTCGTCGCCCGTGATTTCAAATTCAAGCCACGCTCGGCCGGGCAATTTCATTTCCGCTACCAGCCGAAGCAGGCGGTTGGGCTCAAACTTCTCGACTCGCCAAAAGTCTATGGTGTCGCCCACCCGCAACGCTTCGGTTGCCGGACGTCCGCGCCTCAGGCCCACGCCTCCCATCAGCAGATCGAGAAACCCGCGCACGCGCCAGAGCCAATTCCAGGCATACCAACCGCTGTGACCGCCAATTCGCTGGATGAACCGAAAGGCAACCGCCGGCGATTTTTTTACCTGCGCCGTTCGGGAATCAACCAGACGCATTCCGAACTGCGCGCCGCCCCACGTATGAATGTCGCCCGATGACGAAAGGGCATCCGACCAGCGGGTGGCGGCAAACTCCTTGTCTTCGTTGGCCAGCGCTTTGCGGACTGCCTGATCGATTCCCACGGGCCGGATGTCGAACGTCTCAAGCGCAGAGGCGTCACGCACGACAGTCGAAGAAACAATACTCTCAATCAGCTTTCTGCCAATGCGAGCGTACAAAGGCGTAACCAGTCCCAGCCAAAGACTTGATAGAAACGGCGTTAGCACGGGCACCGGAATCATCCTGATGCGCAGGCCGCGGTGCCGCGCGTAAGTGTGCATGATGTCCGCATAGGAGACCTGGTCCGCGCCACCGATCTCGTATATCCGGCAGGCGGACACGGGCAGACAGAGCCCGGCCATCAGATAGGCAATCAAATCATCGATTGCAATAGGCTGCGCCGGCATCGAGACCCACTTTGGTGTCGTCATGATTGGCAGGCGCTCAACCAATGAACGAATCATCTCAAACGAAAGACTACCGGAACCAATGACGACTGACGCCCTGAATTCAAGTAGGGGTACACCCGACTCACGCAGGATCTGTCCCACCTCCTGGCGACTTCGCAAGTGCGGCGATAGTGCTTCCTTATCATTTCCCAGGCCGCCCAGATAGATGATGCGCTCAACCCCTGCGGCCTTTGCCGCTGCCCCGAAATTGCGGGCGGCTTGACGATCATTTTTCTCAAAAGAGCCGGCGGAACCCATTGAGTGAACGAGATAGTAGGCCACGCTCACTCCGCGCAGTGCAGTTTCAAGGCTGCTCAGATCCAGCACGTCACCAGCCACGATCTCGGTCGGCGCAGCCACCTTAGGTTCCAGAAACTCAGGGCGTCGCGCCAGACAACGGACGCGATACCCTTCTTGCTCCAGTGCCTGCAACAGACGACCACCAACATAACCCGTCGCCCCCGTCAGCAGGATCAATCCGGGATCGGACGTCTCTCCGGTCGTTAGATTTTTGTCACTCATTCAGACTTTTCGCGAATGGTATTTGGTTGGGAGATTACTGATCGGATGAAACTTGCAGTGTTCTAATCATCCGGTCCGTCTGGAAACCTCGCGCCGCCATCTTGGTCAATAATTGCTGGTAGAGCGCCTCGTCAATCTGCGGGGTGCGGCTCAAGATCCAGAGATACTCGCGACTCGGATCGCCGACCACGGCATATTCGTAGTTTGGACCAAGATCAAGAATCCAATAGTCACCAGAGAAAGGCCAAAAAAACGTCACCTTCAATTTGGCATTTGTTTTCTGATCCACGATCTTCGCCTTGCCTTTGATCGCGGTGTATTCCCCCGACGGCTTGCGGCAGCGATTAACGACCTCGATCTTTCCGTCCGTCCGCAACGCATAGGTGGCGGTCACAGAATCAGCGCATTTCTTCTGGAATCGGTTAGGTAATCGAGCGATCTCGTACCAGCGGCCGACGTAACGAGAAAGGTCGACGGAACCGACAACCTCGAGTTCAGTCTTTGGGCCGCCGCCGGCCATTCCCGTCAACAAAGCAGAAACAAGCATCGTTATCACAATAACGTTAGGTGTCATTTGCCGTCTACTCCTTCCCCGATCCAGATCGAATTGCGGTCGGGTTTGAATCGAGAGAAGGGCCGCGGCCCTTTTTTCTCCGCTGGCCCCCGCTCGAAACTCTCTTCGCTCCGTTCTTTCTTCCCAAAATCCGTGTGAGCGGCTTGAGCGGATTTACTATACCCCCCTGCCCAGCTTCGTGTCAAATATGATAAGACTGATCGCAATAACTCTGCACGAATTGAGCGAGTTATGGTATGCTGCTCCCTGGTAGGAGCGAAATGCTTGAAGCGCAATGGCGACTGCTAATCTGACCACCAAAGAAGTAGCCCGTTTGCTGCGCGTCAGCGAAGCCACGGTGAAGCGTTGGGCCGATGACGGTCTGCTGCGTTCCGAAAAGACCGTAGGCGGTCACCGCCGGTTTGGTATTCAGGCCATCGCGCGCCTGCGCCGCGAGCAGGGAATGGGACCGGGTAGTCAGCCCCCGTCTCGAACGCCTCGAAGGACCGCCAGAAAAAAAAATAGTGGCAAGCCGCTGCTTTCACCGGCGGTGTTTACCGAGTTGCTTTTGCGTGGTGATGAGGGTGAAGCGGCGGCGGTTCTGGTCGATGCCTACCTGCATGATCATGAGCTGTATTCGCTCTTTGATACGACCATAACCGAAGCGATGCATCGGATTGGCGAGCTGTGGTTCGAGGGAACCATCACGGTCGCCGACGAGCACCTGGCAACACGCGTTTTGCTCAGCGCGCTGCAGAAGTTACGCAGCATTGTTGTGCCCGCCGAGCCCACGGGCTTGAAAGCCGTCTGTTGTGGAATCGAAGGAGACCTTCACGAGGTGCCCATTCATCTGGGTGAAATGACTCTTGAGGCTGAAGGCTGGGATGCCAGGAACCTCGGACCAAACACGCCTTTATTTGCCCTGCGTGACATGGTGGCCCGGAAGCGGCCCCAACTGGTTTGCATTTCCGCGAGGAGCATAGCGGATCTGGATCGCGCGACAGCTGAATACGCTCAACTCCGGAAAGTCGCCGCGAAGCTGGCGACGGCAGTCGTGATCGGTGGCGAGGGTTTCCGGGACCAGACTCTTCGCGAGCGTTTCCCTTCCGACTTCTATGCCGAGGACTTTGGGGGTCTGGCAAAGTTTGTGAGAGCGTTGGCGAAGAAGAAAGCCTGAGCTGTCGTTGAGCGGGTGAGCCCACTCAGGTAGGCGCGTGGGTGCGGCATATTGATAGCCCTGGGTGAGCGAGCGCAGCGAGCGTAACCCGGGAATCACGACGCCAAAAAGAATCAAAGCCGCGAAGTGAGCGACAGACTCAGACCCTCGACCTGTGGGGGTAGCGAGCGGTTTACCGGAGACGAACTTTCACGCGCTCCGGATCTCGACCGGTGTACATGCAGGCGAGAACGATTACAGCTTCGTCGGCGACACGATACCAAAGCAGATAAGGAGCTGCATTAAATCACCTTGTACGTTCGACCTCACAATGTCACTCCGCCTTAGGCGGTGGAGGGCTCTTTGCGTTCCTTTGTAACACACTCATGAATTTCAGTGACTACTTCAATTGAGTGTTTTCTGATAAATCTCCGCGCCCGCCGCCACAAACTCTTCCGCCTTCTCTTTCATCCCGAGACCCAACGCGGCCTGTTCATCGATCTCTTTTTGCGCCGCGTACTCGCGCACGTCCTGGGTGATCTTCATCGAGCAGAAGTGTGGGCCGCACATGGAACAGAAGTGCGCGAGCTTCGCGCCTTCCTGGGGCAGGGTTTCGTCGTGATATTCGCGCGCGACTTCCGGGTCGAGCGAGAGATTGAATTGATCTTCCCAGCGAAATTCAAAACGTGATTTCGACAGAGCGTTGTCGCGATACTGCGCGCCGGGATGGCCTTTGGCTAAATCGGCGGCGTGGGCCGCGATCTTGTAAGCGATGACGCCGTCCTTGACGTCCTTCTTATTAGGAAGCCCGAGGTGTTCTTTCGGCGTGACGTAGCAGAGCATAGCGGTGCCGTACCAGCCAATCATCGCCGCGCCAATCGCGGAGGTGATGTGATCGTATCCGGGCGCGATGTCGGTCGTAAGCGGGCCGAGCGTGTAGAACGGCGCTTCGTGGCAGGTCTCGAGCTGGCGGTCCATATTCTCTTTGATCAAATGCATCGGCACGTGACCCGGCCCTTCGATCATCACCTGGCAGTCGTACTCCCAGGCGATCTTCGTCAACTCGCCGAGCGTTTCCAGTTCGGCAAACTGCGCTTCGTCGTTTGCATCGGCAATCGAGCCAGGACGAAGGCCATCACCCAACGAAAACGAAACATCGTAAGCCGCCATGATTTCGCAGATGTCCCGGAAGCGAGTGTAGAGAAAACTTTCTTCATGATGAGCGAGACACCACTTGGCCATGATCGAGCCGCCGCGGCTAACGATACCCGTCGTGCGTTTCGCAGTCATGGGAATGTAAGGCAGGCGCACGCCGGCATGAATCGTAAAGTAGTCAACGCCCTGCTCGGCCTGCTCAATCAAAGTGTCGCGAAAGATCTCCCACGTCAGTTCTTCAGCTTTGCCGCCGACTTTTTCCAGCGCCTGATAGATAGGCACAGTACCGATCGGCACGGGCGAGTTGCGTATAATCCATTCGCGCGTGGCGTGAATGTTCTTGCCGGTGGAGAGATCCATCACCGTGTCCGACCCGCACTTGATCGACCAACGCATTTTCTCGACTTCGTCATCAATCGATGAAAGCACGGCCGAGTTACCGATGTTGGCGTTGATCTTCACCAGAAAGTTACGGCCAATGATCATCGGTTCGGATTCCGGATGATTGATGTTCGCCGGAATGATCGCGCGGCCGCGTGCGACTTCGTCACGAACGAATTCCGGAGTGACGAATGAAGGGATTGAGGCGCCGAAGGATTGGCCGCTGTGTTGATGATCCAGCGAATCACGAGGCTCTTCATTTGGAGTGCGGCGACTAGTCGCCGCTTTTGAAAGCGCTGACAAGTCAGCGCACTCCAAAGCGCGGCCTAAATTCTCTCTGATCGCGATGAATTCCATCTCGGGCGTGATGATGCCTTGCTTCGCATAATGCATCTGCGTCACGCACGCGCCCTTCTTTGCGCGCAGAGGTGTGCGGCGCAACGCCGGAAAATCCTCCAGGCGCCCTTTTTCTTTTTGCCGCGCCTGGTTCGCCGCGTCGAAGGTCAGATAGCCATCGTCGATCGGTTGGATCGCGCGCCCTTCGTATTCTTCTACATCGCCGCGATTGACAATCCAATCGCGCCGCAATGGTTTCAATCCTTCGCTCACATCGGTGCGCATCGACGGATCGCCGTAAGGCCCGCTGGTGTCGTAGACGCGCACCGGCGGATTCTCTTCCAATTCGTTTCGGAAGTTACGAGTTGGATTCTGATCAATCTCGCGAAAGGGCACGCGCACGCCGGGTTGCTTGCCTTCGATGTAAATGCGGCGTGAGTTTGGAAGTTGGGTTTCGTTTGTGCTCTTTTCGATTTTAATGGCTGTGCTCATGTGGACTCCTTCGCGAAATAATACCCGGTCGCTACCGCTCCCGGTAC